>DMJA01000009.1 GCA_003451935.1 Verrucomicrobiota bacterium
TTTCGAAGTGGCCACCCATACGGAACGGGGCCGGTTTCTCGAAAACAAGGTGGGGGATTTGGAAATGGCGTCCACCGGAATGGCCTCCATCCGGCCATGGGGCGTGCGGAGGGTCTTGGGCTTCCCGATCTTGATTTCCAGGTCGTGGATGGCGCCATCCATGACGAGCTGGTAGTCGCCGCCGGCCGCCAGCGGCCCACCGGCGAGGGCGGCGCGCAAATCGAAGAAGAACGACACCAGGTCCCGCGACCCCTTGGGCACCGCGGCGGTTTGCACGGTGTGGGCGACGGCATTGCTCCAGGTGGCGATGCCCGCATCGGGCAGGAGCACCAGCGTGTCGTCCTGTACGAACCCGTGCTCCGACACTTTTTTATAGATGACATGGCGCGGACCTTCCGGCGTCGGTTCGATCGTGCATTCGACCGTGGTGTCCACGGGATAGACCAAGGCGATCCATGGCCGGTTCCAGATGCGGACGGAACGGAGAAGGTGGCCGTTTTCATTCGTTCCGCCCTGCACGGCCATGGTGCCGACCGAGACGCCGACCCAGGTGATGTCGTACTCCATCCGCTCGGCGCCGGCCGCCAGGGCGGAGAGGGGGGAGGCCAGGGCCAGCCGGCACAGGAGGCGGAAAATGGGGGGACGCATGCTCATCGAATGCGGCCATGATGCCGAAGGAAGCCACGGCTTGCAAGCGCAGGGGAAAATATGCGAATCTGCGTTCCAATTACGGGAGAAACGACCATGCGGCGATGGACGATTTGGATGGCGGCGATGGTGGTGGCCGCGGGGGCGGCCCGCGGCGAGACCGTGCGGGAACGCGTGCTCAAACCGTATGATTCCATCCAAAGCCTGAGCTGCGAAATCCGCCGCGACACCCCGTTGCCCGACGGCCAGACCCTGCGGATGCTCAGCCGCGTCTATTTCCAGCGGCCGGACAAACTCCACGTCGAGAACTTCAGCCCGGTCAAACGGCGCATCGTGTCCGACGGCACCGTGTTCCGCAGCTACACCGAAGGCGCGCCCAAGGGGTTTTCCCGTCCGGTCGCGGAGTTGAGCGAGGAGATGGTCCGCAACCTGCGGATGGTCCCCGGTTCGGCCGCCAACCTGCTGGAGGTGCTCGCCGGTTCGACCGAGGTGGCGCTCGACCCCACTTCGGAATTCCCGGTCCGCGCGGGCTACGACAACGGCAAGTCGTTCGCGGTGCTGAATCTGGATGAACAAGGACGGCTGGCCCGGTTTGAAATCTATGGTTCGCCCGCCATGACCGATCTCAGCACCCGCACGGATTTTTCCGCCTTCCAGGAAGTGGCCCCGGGCGTTTGGATCGCCTGCCTGCAACAGGCGAAGATCACGATCCAGGGCATGGAACGCACCGAAACCACCCGCGTGGACAACGTGATCGCCAACGGCGAAATCCCCGCCGCCCTCTTCGAGGCCGCCGCCTTTTTCCCGGATGTGGAATTCGTGGATTCGTTCGAAGAAATCGGGGAATGATCCGGCGAACCCGGTTGACACCGGAAGGGCCTCCATGGGATAGTTTCGCAAAGAAGATAAACCAGCAACGGGAGAAAAGCGCATGAAGAAATGGATGGCAGGGCTGATGGTTGCGTTGTTCGTGCTGATGGCGGTGGCTCCGGCGGCGGATGCGGCGGCCAGCAAGGGCAAGGGGCGCGGCGGGTTCATGGGCTTCATCGCCGGGTGCTGCTTCGGCATCCGCGCGGGCAATGCCTACAACGACGGCAAGGAACTGCACTTTCGCGAGTGGTGCACCCTGATCCCCTATGTCGGCATCGTCTTCAACATCTGGAGCGGCATCGATTGCTCCAAGGGCATGACGACATCCGACCTGTCCGCCAAGTATGGCGCCACCTATTACTAAATCCGGAACTCATTACAGGAGAAAAAGAATGAAACTGATTGCAAGTTTGTTGGTTGCGTTGTTCGTGCTGATGGCGGTGGCTCCGGCGGTTTCCGCTGCGGGCGAAAAGGGCGGGGCCATGGGCTTCATCGTCGGTTGCTGCTTCGGCATCCGTTCCGGCGCGGCCTACAACGACGGCAAGGACCTGCACTGGCGCGAATGGGCGCTCATCATTCCGTTCGCCGGCATCGTGGTCGCGATCCTGAACGGCTTGGATGGCGCCAATGGCCTGACCGCCAAGGACATGGCCTCCCAATACGGCGCGAACTTCTACTAGGCCGATGTCCGCCCTGCGGACAGCCGCAAGCATGATTCCGGGCCTCGTGCCCGGAATCTTTTTTTTCGCGCTGGCGCTTCCCGTCGCTTGGGGCGCGGGGCTGGAGCTGGCGTCGGATTTGTTCGGCGAAGGCCAATGGTCCGCCGCGCGGACGGAAAGCCTGCGTGCGCAATCCGAAGAAGCGGCGGGGCCGGAGGCGTCGAAAGCGCGCCTGCTCGCGGCTGTTTCCGCGCTGCGGATGGAGAGGGGGGGGGAAGGGGCCAAGCAAGAACTGGCCGCATTGTGGCGGGAGGAATCCACCGATCTGGAAACCCGCTGCATGGCGGCCTACGAGTTTGGTCTTGCCGACTGGGCTGTCGGCGGAAACGATGCCGCCGCCGCCTTGGAATTCGCCTATCTGCAGACCCGCGCCCCCCCTTTGTTTTGGCGCGCGGGCTGCTCGCTGTATTTCTATTTGAAGGCCGACAAGCGGCTGCGCCGCCAAGAGGCGGCGATCTGGCAATCGCTGCAAAGCTGCCGCGACGCCTGGCCGTTGGAGGTGTGGCGGGAATGCCGCCCGCGCAAAAAAGCGGGACCTTCGGCGGCCTCGCTCCCGGGCCGGTGGCTGGTCCAATTCTATCGCGCCCAGATCGGCCCCGCCATCGGATCGCGCTGCGACCTCCTGCCGAGCTGTTCGGAATATTTCCTGCAGGCCAGCCGTGCGCATGGCCTGCTCGGCGTGTCCATCGTGGCGGACCGCTTCGTGCGCGAGCCCTCCGTGGTCTCCGCCCGCGAGAATCCGGTCCCGATGCCCGATGGCCGCATCCGCTATGCCGACCCGCTGTCCGGCCACGATTCCTGGATGGGAAACACGAAATGAAAAATGCGATGGGATGGTTGTTCTGTGCGTTCTTCGCCTGCGCCACGTTCGCGGCGGAGCCCGCGCGGTTGGCGCTGGAGCTGGATGCCGAAGGGCGGCGCGAGGCCGCCGCCATCGAGTTCCGGCGCCTCGCGCTGGCGGACGAAAACGCGGAGAACGCGGCGCGCTGGTTCTGGCTGGCGGCCTACGAATATGCGCAGGGCCAGGAGGGGGAGCGGTCCAACCGGATGCTCGACCGCGTCGAGGACGCGGCGCCCTTGGCGCTGTCCGCCCCGGTGGCCTGGCTGCGCGCCGAGAACGCGATGCAGGACAAGGATTGGGCCTCGGCGGCGTTCCACTTCGACAGCCTTCAATTGAAGGCCGATGGGGACGATGTGCGCGAATTCGCCGCGCGCGGTTCCGCCGCGGCCCGCCTGCGCGAACAGGATGTCGCCGGCGCGCGGCGCGCGCTGGCGGATGCGCCGGGCGAGCTTGGTTCCGCGCGCGCGGCGATCGACCGCTATGCCGGTCGGCGCGACAAAAAGCCGTGGGTGGGCGGGGTGCTGGGAATCGTGCCGGGCCTGGGCTACCTCTATTCGGGCGAGTACGCCAACGCGGCGAGGTCGATCATCCTGAACAGTCTCTTCCTCTGGGGCATGGCGGAGACCGCCGCGGACGAGGACTGGGGCGTGTTCGCGGTGCTGACCTTCGCGGAATTCACTTGGTATTCCGGCAGCATCTACGGCGGCATCGATGCCGCGCACCGCCACAACGAGCGCCGGCTGGACGAGGGGGTCCGCGAAATCCGGGGCGAGAAGAAATGGCGCCCGGACCTGGCCCAGGTGCCGGTCTTCTCGCTGACGTTCGAGTTTTGATCCTGCGCCCGCAGGAGAGCGGAGCGGCCGGGCATCGGTTTTCCACGCGGTGGAAACCTTTTTTCCATTGTGTGGAAA
>DMJA01000005.1 GCA_003451935.1 Verrucomicrobiota bacterium
TTACGACCACTTCGGTACCTCTCCCCTTGGGCCGAACATTTATTATACCTTGCCCCGTTTGACCTGGAAGAACTCCTGGATGATGGCGCGGCAGTCGTCCTCGAGCACGCCCGGCACCACTTCGATGCGGTGGTTGAGGAAGGGCAGTTCGTGGGCCCGGCACGCGGATACGACCGCGCCAGCCTTCGGCTCGGGAGCCCCGAACACCAGCGTGCCGACACGCGCGTGCACCATCGCGCCGACGCACATCAGGCAGGGCTCGATCGTCACGTAGAGCGCCGAACCGACGAGCCGGTAGTTGCCGATCGCAGCCGCGGCGTCGCGCAGCGCGGCCACTTCCGCGTGCGCCGTCGGATCGACGGCCGAGATCGGGCGGTTGAATCCCCGTCCGACAATGGCGTCGTCCAGCACGACGACGGCGCCAACCGGTACTTCGCCGGCGTCGAGGGCGCGGCGTGCCTGGTCGAGGGCGGCGCGCATGAACGGTTCGTGGTCGGCTGGCATCTGTGTTTCGTATTGTAGGCGCCACTCGCGCGTCGAGTCACGGACAGGCGCCGACGGTCGGCTGACGCCCGGGGAGGTCACAGACCGCGACATGACGCCCGTTTCCGGCTCACGCGAGCTGGTATCGTTCCTGCGTCAGCCCGTGTCGAACGACCCCGCGCGCGCCAGTTGGCGGCCGGCCGTCGCCAATGATAGGATGGCGGCCACTTGCGACGCGGCGCGGCTTCAAGCCGGGCTGCCAAGGCCGTGTGCCCACCGGCAGGTGTTCAGAGTGGAGGAGGCAGCATGAAGAAGGCCATGATCGCCGTCGCGGTCATTCTCGGCATCGCGCTCGTCGCCGGACCCGCGGCGGCCCAGACGGCGCCCTCGAAGGTCGTGCTCAAGGGCAGCCCGATGGGCGGCGTGAACTTCGATCACGCCAAGCATACGAAGCTCGCCGGCGGCGACGCCAAGTGCGACACGTGTCACCACGCGTCGAAGCCGGAAAAGCCGCTGAAGTCGAAGACGCAGAAGTGCCAGGAGTGCCACACCAAGGCCGTGGCGGCGCCGATGAAGACCAACACGCGCGGGGCCTTCCACGACGCGATGGCGAAGAAGGGCCTCTGCGCCGACTGCCACACCAAGGCGGCGGCGGCAGGAACGAAGGTGCCGGCGAAGTGCGCCGATTGCCACAACGTCAAGGGCTAGCCGCCGTGCCGGCTGGCTTGCGATAGCCGCGAGTCCGCCGCTGTCTGTCGCTCGGCGGGGCGGCCGGGACGCCTGTTCCAGCCGCCCCGTTTCTTGTACGCCCGGCCGCGCCTCACGTCCCGCCTATCGGTTCGACATCAGGATCCGGGCGAGAATCTTCATGAACAACCACAGCGTGGCGCCCGTCTTGGGGACGGCCGCGACGGACGCCGCGGCAACGGTGAGGACGGCCGAACGTGCCACCGGGTGCATGACCGACTCCAGTGGCAGGGCTGGCGACCCGACAGCATTCTCGCCGGGTTCTTTGACGCGCTCGTGACAGGAAGGTGAAGAGTCCGGGACCGAGGAAGGCGTCAATCCGAAGGGTTGCGGAGGTTGGTGCGCCGGCCGCATCCACGTCGCGATCGAGATCCCCGTCCCGAATCCACCGGTGACCCGAGTGAGAGACTGCTCTGACAGGTTCACACGGTATTGATGAGAAGCGCTCTGAGGCCGGGAAACCTGCCATGCCATCGTTCCGTCTAACCGCGTGTGACAGTGTGGCGTGACTACTCCGGATGGCCTGGCACGACGAGACCCTGGCGGCGGGCCCCCGCCGTCCTCGCCGCGCTCGTCCTGCTCGCCTTTCCCGCCATCGCGTTGACGCAGGCGCCAGCCCGTTCGGAGCCCGACGCAGCCTCGCCGATGGCGAACGCGGCCCGGCGCGAGGTCGCCATCGCCATTGATGGCCGGCTGGACGAGGCCGCGTGGCAGGCTGCCAGGGGCGAGCACGGAGTTCAGGCAGTCGCAGCCGAACGAGGGTTCGCCCGCGTCGCTCCCCACGGAGGTGCGGGTCCTGTACGACGACGAGGCGCTGTACATCGGTGCCCGTCTGACGCAGCCGGGTGGAGTCGTGGCCCCCCTCGCCCGTCGGGACCAGTTGCTGGACGCGGACGGCAACAACGGCTCCTTCAACTCTCTCACGACCGACAAGCTGGTCATCAGGCTCGATCCCTACCACAACCACCTGGATGACGTTTGGTTCGAGATCAACCCCGCCGGAGTGAAGGGCGACCAGTTCAACGGCGACCCGTCGTGGGACCCGATCTGGCAAGCGGCCGCGCAAGCGGACTCGGCCGGGTGGACAGCGGAAATGCGCATTCCCTTCAGCCAATTGCGCTTTTCGCGCGAGGCCGTGCAGACGTGGGGGTTCCAAATCTGGCGCTACATCGACCGGCTGAACGAGCAGATCATGTGGTCGTTCCGGCGCCGCAACGAGCCCGGCGGCCCGGCGTTCTTCGGCCACCTCGCCGGCCTGGAAATTTCCAGGCAGCCGCGCCAGCTCGAGCTGCTGCCGTACGTTGTCACAGGCAGCACGTTCAAGCACGCTGAGCGGGGCGATCCGTATCACGACAGCCGGGATATGCGCTTCGGCTTCGGGGGCGACCTGAAGTACCTGCTCACCAGCAATCTCACCCTCGATGCCACCTTCAATCCTGATTTCGGGCAGGTCGAGGTGGACCCCTCGGTCTTGAATCTGAGCGCGTTCGAGACCTTCTACGACGAGAAGCGGCCGTTCTTCATTGCGGGTGCGAGTGCGTTCCGCTTCGGGGGCATGCGTTGCTTCTTCTGCAGCAACACCTCCAGTCTCAGCGCCTTCTACTCCCGCCGCATCGGCCGGCCGCCGCAGCTGACCGGTTACCTCGATGAGATCTCGTCCTTCGCGGAAACGCCGGACAACGCCACCATCATCGGGGCGGCCAAGATCACCGGCCGGACACAGGGCGGCTATACGGTTGGCATACTGAATGCCGTGACCGGGCGGGCGCGTGCCAGCTATCTGCCCGAGGGCGGAGGCCAGGAGGCCACGCAGTTGGTGGAGCCGCTCACCAACTACTTCGTCGGCCGGCTGAAGAAGGAGTTCCGGGACGGCGCCACCACTTTCGGTGGAGTGCTGACCTCGACGGCACGGCAGCTGGGCGACTCCGCGGCGACGGCTCGGCTTCGCAGCCACGCGGAAACGGCCGGCTTCGACTGGAACCACTCGTGGCGGGGCCGGCAGTACTCGTGGATGGGCACCACCATGGTGTCGAGCGTGTCAGGTTCACCGGAGGCGATCGCCCTGACTCAACGCTCGAGCACGCACTACTTCCAGCGACCTGACCGCTCGGCAACCGGGGACGGCCTGTTCGACACGCGTTATGACACCACCGCGACGTCGCTTCAGGGGTACGGTCTGTACACTCGCGTAGGTAAGGATGCGGGCGGCGTGCTTCGCTGGGAGGCCATGGCCAACATACGGAGCCCCGGCTTCGAGGTCAACGACCTGTCCTTCCTGAGCCGCTCCGATTTCAAGTGGTTCAACGGCAACATCGCCGGCAGCTGGACCGTGCCGACCCGGTGGTACCGCAGCATCTTTGCCTCCTTTGGCGGCGCCACGGAGTACAACTACGATGGTGACCGTACCTGGTCACAGCTCCAGGGGTTCTACGGGCACGAATTTCAGAACTACTGGAACCTGCGCGTGATCGGTATCCACAACTTCATCTCCTACGACCACCGCCTCACGCGAGGCGGTCCCGTCGTGAAGCGGGCCGGCTACGATTTCGGCAGTGTCGGCATCTCGACGGATGCCCGGTCGCCGGCCGTGTTCGACGTGGCGGTGGAGATGGCTCGTGGTGTGGGAGATGACACGAGGATGTTCCGGCTGGGCCCGGGCATGGCGCTGAAACCGGCCAGCAACATCTTCATCCAGCTCTCGCCCAGCTACAACCGCAATGAGGATGCGGCGCAGTACGTCACGGCCTTCGACGATCCCACGGCGGCTGCGTTCTCCGGCACTCGGTACGTGTTCGGCTTCATCAAGACCAGGACGGTTTCGCTCGATACGCGCGTCAACTGGACGTTTACGCCGGACCTGACGCTCCAGCTCTTCGCCCAGCCGTTCATCGCGAGCGGCCAGTACGCGTCGTTCCGCGAGTTCGCCGCGCCCCGCTCCATCAGTAAGCTGGTGTACGGCGCGGACCTGGGCACGATCAGCTACGATCGGGCGACGTCGTCGTACCGCGTGGATCCCGATGGCCCGGGGCCCGCGGCGCTCTTCACCTTTGGCGACCCCGACTTCACCACGGCCTCGCTGCGCGGGACCGCAGTGCTGCGATGGGAGTACCGGCCGGGCTCCACGTTTTACCTGGTCTGGACCCACGAGCGGTCGGACTTCGAACCGGTCGGGAGCTTCGATGCCGCTGGCGCGGGCAGGGCCATCTTCCGCGGCCGGCCCACGAACGTCTTGCAGTTCAAGGCGACCTACTGGTTGGGGCGGTAGTGCTGCCGCGGCGGGTTTGGGCCGGCAGAAGGGAAGGTCCCTGGACCGCCGCGGACATGGGCTGGCCCGCCCAGACGAAGCAACCCGAGGAAGGTGTCAATCCGAAGGGTTGCGAAGGTTGGTGCGCCCAGCAGGACTCGAACCTGCGGCCTCCTGGTTCGTAGCCAGACGCTCTATCCAGCTGAGCTATGGGCGCACGCAGTGTGCTCCGGCTTCCACTCTTCCGGCTGCCGGAACAATCGACTATACCACGACAGAACCCAGGGTCTGAAGACCCCTGTCTCCAACCCCGAGATCGCCGCGCAACCCCTGGTCCAGAAGACCCCGGGCTCCATTCCGCAAGACCACAGGGTCACCCGCGGCTGGGAAACACCGGGCCCCTTCCGCCTGCTACCGGGCCGCCCGCGTCAGCCCATGCCCGATAGGGAACATCCCCGGCAGCGAGATGGGCAACTTGCCGCCGATGGGGATTTCGCCCGCGATCCCCCTGGCCACCGCGCGCTCCGTGAAGTCCGAGACCTCGTAGGCCACCAGCACCGCCGGCAGCTTCGGCAGGAACGTGGCCGTGTACGGATTCCCGAAGCACACGGT
>DMJA01000186.1 GCA_003451935.1 Verrucomicrobiota bacterium
GCCTACGATGGATCCGGGTTGTCGGCCGGGGGGGGGGGTGCAATCCCCGGCGGATTTTCACCGCCTCCCCCCCGTGCCGGGTGGGGGCCGTCAATTCCACCAGCCGTCCACCACGATATTCACGGGGGTTTCGGCCCCGTTGTCGACCCATTGATAGTCGAAGACGCCCGCCGCGCCGTTGAACACGATATCCCCGCCGGCCAGCAAGGTGCCGGTGAACTGCAGATCGCCCTGGCCGTTTTGCCGGACGGCGCCCGTGACATAGAGCATGCCATCCACGGTCGCCGTCTGGCTTTTCGGCACTTGGAGCGTCAGGTCGCCCTTGATGATGGTGATGCCCGTGAAGTTGGTCGCCGCCTTGATTGTCAGATTGCCATCGATGATGGTCAAGGTTCCCGCCGCTTCGGCATCCTCCATGAACTTCTGGAACACGGGATCGTCCAGCGCCGGGAAGGGGACCGATGCCCAGCCCTTGTTGTTGTAGGGCTCTGGAAAGGTTGCAAAGTTCTGGCCGCTGACCCCGGGATTGGTGGAAATGCCCGTCCAAACGCCTTGCACATTGAAATCGCCATTGGCTTGGACTCCCCCCACGATGTCCGGCGCTCCATTGAAATCCGTATCGCCGTTCGAGAACAGGGCATAGTCGAGGAACCAGTAGTAGTAGGTATCGCGCAAGGTGGCCCCGACCCGATGTGTGGCCCGGCCAAAGGTGCCGATGGAAGTCAGTTGGATGCGCCCGCCGGTATCCCCGACCACGGGGTCGAGCTTGACGGTGTAGGTGCCGCCGCCAAACTGGGTATTCGGATACAAGGTGGAGGTGGACCGGCGGTCCCAGTTCGAGCGCAGCTCGCTATAGGCGCGGTTGGCGCCGGCTTCGGCGATGGCTTTGGCCCGGATGGTGTCGGTCAGAAAGCGCACCCGATAGACGCCGGAGGCCACGAAGGCCGCCAGGCTTCCGACGGCCAGCATGGTGATCAGCACCACGCCCATCACCGACACCAGGGCGGATCCGCGCCGGGAACAGAGGATTGTTTGCCGTGATCGATGGTTGTTCATGGTGGGCTCCATTAATTCCGGGGAACGATTTCGGCGAAGGCGGAGGACCGCATCGTCATGGTTTGGCCGGAAGAGAGGGAATAATCCTTGATGACTTCGATGTAGGCGTTGATTTCCTGCACAATGGCATGGCCGTTGATGCGCACTTCATAGACGCCATGGTCCGGCCCGGTGGAGAAGATGCCGGACAGGTCCACATAGCGCCGCCCGCCGGCCCAGGCCAGGGTGAAATCCCTCAATTCGGGCGTGATCAGCGCATCGGTGCCCGGCAGCAGGCGCGCCTGGACCTGGGCGTAGCGGCCGTAGATGCCGGGCGGCAGGCCCGCCTGGGCGAGCGGAACAATGCTCCAGTCGTCCGCGTCGGACAGGTTGTTGACGGCTCCCGCCCGGACCTTCAATTCAATGGCGGAGTTGTTGGTTGCCAGCGCCGTCCAGTCGAACGACTCGTAGGCCGGATTGTCCAGCTGGGTATCGATGATCTGCGAGACATAGATGCCTTCCGACGCGTAGCCGGCGCGGAGGGCGGTCAGGACCCAGATGTTGGTGGTCGCCACCACGTCGCCGCGGCTGCTCCACGCCACCTCGTCCTGATCGGCTTCCGTGCCCTCCATGATATAGAAGCAGGAGGGGTTGGGGCCGGCATCGGGCCCCGCCATGGCGATCCGCGTGACGAGGTTGGTGGTGGCCGACAACCACGAGGACCGCTGTGAAAAATGGATGCCGACGATATAGCTCTTGTCCTTGTCGATGGTAAATGCAGTCTTGTCGCTGATCTTGATGCCATTTCCCCAAGCCGGCAGCCAGTTGATCTCCGTGCTGGATGAGCCTCCGAAGAGAAAATCCTGCCGGGTAGCGGGCAGATAGTCCATGTAGAGATTGCTGGCGCTGGTGTTGGCCTCGGCGATGAAGGCCTCGTTGATTTTCATCCGGCCATCGAAGCGGGCCCAGATGTTGGAGCCGCTGGCGGTGATCCAGCCGCCGTCGAAGTCTTCGGTGATGTCGCTGCCGCGCAGGAAGACCCGGACGGCCATGGAGGTGGTGGTCGGCAAATTGCTTGGCGTCAGGCTGCTGCACCGCGCTTGATCGGTGGCCAGCCAGTTGGTCCCATTGCCTGCGAGGCGCAGGGCGTAGGAAAACGGCTCGCCGCTGGGCGCGATGAAGTCCCGGACCACGTCCGTATATTTCATGCCGTCGCCGAAGAAGTTCCGCTCTTCCCAGCGGTCGTTCTCCATGAGCATGGTGAAGGCATTGCCTTCGGCGGTGGCCGGGAATCCCAGCCGCGAATTTCCGCTCCAGAGGTCGTTGGAGCCCAGGTTCTCGATGATGGGCACCGGGCCCGCCCCCGTGGCGGTCAACGTCTGCCATTCGCCCTCGCGCGGCAGGCCGGAGGCGGTGACGGCCAGGGTGTCCACGCCGAGGCGGTAGCCGGAACTGGCGCTGTTCTGGCCGGACACGCGGAATTGGATTTCGTTGTCGCCGTCCTCCAGCATGGCCCGGCCCATCCGGATGCTGCCCCGGGAGGGCGCCGAGGAATAGGCGTCGAAGCCGGTCCCGTTGACGTTCAGTTCCCATTGGACGGGGTTTTTGATCAGGACGCGGGTCGTGGCGCTGTCCGCGGTGTAGGTGGACCCTGCGGTCACCACGTCGGCCAATTGGCTCTCGCGCGCGGAGGGGTCGGGATCGTAGGAGGGGATTTCCGTCCGCAGCACCTGGCTGGGGGCCAGTTCCTTGTGATAGACGATCGTGGCATCCCAGGGGATCTGGCCGGTGATCGCGTCGCGGATGATGGGGTTGGTGCCGTGCACGACCGGGAAGCTGATGGCCTGGTAGGGGCCGTCGCCGGGCGGATACAGCAGGATTTCGCTGCGGGAGGTGCGCCACAGGTCGGCCCGGAGGCGTTCGACCAGCAGGCTGGCATCGAGGTCCAGATCCGCCTGCGCGGCGGCGATCCGCTCGTTCCTCAGGACAAAGACGAGGGAGCTGGTCGAGGCCGTAAGCACCAGGCCCAGGAGGACGGCCGCCACCATGACTTCGACAATGGTGAAACCGCTGCGGCGAGAAGGGGGATGTCCGGAGGGCGTGTTCATGGCGAATTATAGGTGGTGAGGATGGTGGACACGGTTACCGCCAGCCGGTCGGTCCGCGAGCGGATGAACTGCGGGGACTGGACCGTCACGGCGACGCGCGCCAGATCGGGATCGCCGAGATACGGGGTTTCGAGCACGGTCGAGCGCCGGTAGTTGCCGGACGCATCGATGATGCCCAGGTCGTCCACAGCCACATCCGTTTCCACGAGCAGGCCGAGAAATCCGAAGGGAAGGTTTTTGGCGAATTCGATCCGGTTGTTGGCGATGACCGCCGCGGTATAATGGAACTGGGCCGCCTGCCGGGACTGCATGGCCATCAGCATGACCCGGTACACGCCAACCATCCCGATGGCCAGGATGAACATGGCGACCACCACTTCCACAAACGTGAAGCCGCTTCGGCCGGAGCGGCGTGACCGGCCCGTTTTCATATGAGGTTCTCCCGTCGCATCCATAAGCTCAGTTCTTCTTGCCACTGTCCGAGATCCATCCGGAGATCTGGTCGTAGTATTGGGTGCCCAGCTTGCGCGCGATGAGGAAGGTGTCTTCGCCCAGGCCCACCAGCAGCCCGCAGACCAGGGCGCACAAAAAGGGGCGGCCCGACCGCGCGAGCAGGTAGTACAGGCTGTAGCCGGGAATGATCAGGCAGAGCACGCCGGCAAAGAGTTCTTCCATGAAGGCCAGGATCGCCACCACGAGATGCAGGCCCAGGATGACCCACGGGCCGTAGGTGGCGATTTCGTATTGGTAATCCACCCATCCGCCATACTTGATGGCCGCCATGGCGCCGCCCAGCACGATGAAAAGCGCCCAGGCCATGTGGTTGTAATAGGAGGCAAAGCGCGCCCGGGCGTGCTTGCGCTTCAGTTCTTCCGGTGTGGGGGGCTTGGTGGACAGGATGGGGGGCGGAGCAGGGG
>DMJA01000229.1 GCA_003451935.1 Verrucomicrobiota bacterium
CGTCGAAGCGCGCCTTCAGCTCGATCAGCGCGGTCACGTGCTTCCCGCGCTCGGCCGCGCGCATCAGCGCCGCCACCACGGGGCTGTTGTCGCTCACCCGGTAGAGCACCTGCTTGATCGCCAGCACGTTCGGATCGTCCGCCGCCTCCTGCACCAGGCGCAGCACCGGATCGTAGCTTTCGTAGGGATGCAGCAGCAGCAGGTTGCCCCGCTTCAGCACGGCGAACATCGATTCCCCCGCGGGCGCCTCGGGAACGGCCTGCGGCGCCCACGGATCGATCTTCAGCGCATCAAAGCCCGGCAGGTTCGCGAGCCGGAAGAACGCAGCCAGGTCCAAGGGCCCCGGAATCGCATAAACGTCCGCCTCCGCCACCTTCAGCGCCGCACGCAGGAACGCCTGCGCCTCCTTTGAAGCCTGTTTCTCGATCTCAAGCCGGACGCAGTCGCTCTCCTTGCGCTCCACGAGCACCTCGCGCATCTGCGCCATCAGGTCGCCCGCCAGGTCCTCGCGCACGCCCATGTCGGCGTTGCGCGTGAGGCGGAAGACCGCGCATTCCAGCACCGGCACGCCGGGGAACAGGCGGCCCGCGTAGGCGCGGACGACCTCCTCCAGCAGGATGTAGGCGAAGCCCGCCTCGCCCGGCAGCGTCAGGAAGCGCGCCAGCCCCTTAGGCATCGCCACCAGCGCATGGCGTGGGCCGCCCTCTTCCGGGCCGCCCGCCAGCCGCACGTAGAGGGCCAGGCCCAGGCCCGCCAACAGGGGGAACTCCTCGTCCGCCCGCACCGCGACGGGCGTGATCACCGGGAAAATGGAATCCTCGAAAACCGCGTCCACATGGCGCCGCTGCGCCGCGCTAAGCTCCTCCATCTGCAGGCGCTGGATGCCGGCCTTGCGCAGCGGGGGTTCGATTCCCTTCAGCAGGCAGGCCTGCTGCCGTTCGACCAGGTCGTGCATCCGGGCTGAAATCTCCGCCAACTGTTCGGCCGGCGCCAACCCCGCGGGATCCGGGCGCCCCCCCCCCTGCCGTTCCAGCATCTTCAGCCCGCCCACCCGCACCATGAAGAACTCGTCCGCGTTCGACGCCGTGATCGCCGCGAACTTCAGCCGTTCCAGCGGCGGCAGCGTGGCATCCTCCGCCTGTTCCATCACGCGGAAATCGAACTCGATCCAGCTCAGTTCCCGGTTCAGGAAATGGGGTTCTTCCTCTTTGGCCTTCTTGTCCTTGCTCATCGGTCTCGCGTCCTCAGCCCGCCGGACGGCCGGGCGCCTCCGTCCGCAGCTCGCGCAGCTCCGGCACCATCCCGAACACGTCGGCAAACAAATTTCCCTTGTCCCGCAGCACGAGGCGCTCCATCGTCAAGTCCTCCATGTCCCGCAGCAGGATCACGAAGCGGTCGGCCTCGCGGCGGAACTCCAGGACGCGCGGGGTTTCCCGGTGCGTGCGCTCCAGCGAATCCGCCACGCGCAAGATCGCCGCCAGCTTGACAACGGTCATCCTGTCCTCCACCGGCAGCATCGCGAATTCCGGATGCGCGGGGCTCGGCAGGGCCTTGCGGTGGTAGCGCGACACCGTCGCGACGATCTGCATGTCGTGCCGCGTCAGCCCGAACAGGTCGCTGTTCAGGATCAGATACATCGAATGCTTGTGGTGGGCGCGCGCGTTCACGAACAGGCCGATGTCGTGCAGGATCGCCGCGCAGCGCAGCAGCAGCCTCTCGTGGCCGCCGAGCTGGTGCTCCTCCCGCAGCGCGTCGAAGAAGGCGAGCGCCCCGGCCTCCACGTTCCGCGCGTGCGCCTCGTCCGATCCATAGCGGGCCGCCAGGGTCTGCGCCGAATAGATCACCTGCTCCTCGAAACCCGCCGACCGGTGGTCGCGCATCGCCATGTCGCGCAACAGCCCGTCCCGCAGGGTCGCCTGGGCGATGTTCACCTCCTTCACCTTCAGCGCGCGGGCCGCCTGCGCGATCGACATCAGCGCCGGGGCCACCGTTTCCGCGTCCTGGAAGGTCATCCGGTGCGTCTTCATCAGGCTTTCGACCGACATCGCCGCCACCCGGTCCGCCAGCTCCGCCACCTTGGCCGACGTGGCCACGGCCACGCGGGGCTCGCGTTCCAGCGACGCCGTCCCGGCCTCTTCCGCCGCGAAGCGCGCGCCGGCCCCCAGCACGACCAGCGCCGCGACCTTCTCGCGCGGAATGGCCTGCAGGATCTGCTCCACCAGCTCCGTGGCATAGGCCTTGAGCACGCCCTTGATCTGCGGACCGGCGCCACCGCCCGCCTCCACCAGCTCGCGCGTCCGCAGCGCGCCCGAGCGGAAGGACTGCGCCACCGTCACCCGCCCGCCGCGGATGTAGAGCAGGATCGTCTGCCCGCTGCCGATTTCGATCACCGCCACGTTGCCCGCCTCGAGGATGCCGCCGGCCTCCAGCAGGTCGCGCGCCGCCAGATAGGTCAGGCGGGCCTCCTCCGATTCCTCCAGCACGGTCACCTCGATGCCGGTCGCCGCGCTCACGCGGTCCACGAACATGTCGCGGTTCGACGCCTCGCGCGCGAAGCTCGTCGCGACGGCCCGCAACTGGTCCGGGCGCGTCACGCCGTATTCCTTCAGCAGGCGTCCGTAGTTCTTCAGGATGGCTACGCATCTCCGCAGCGTATCCTGCTCGACGCGCCCCTTGGTGAACACATCCTTGCCCAGCCGCACCCCGTGCCGCAGCGATTCCAGCAGCTTCACGCCGCCTTGCGCATCCACCTCGCCGATGTCCAGCCGCAGCGCCGACGACCCGATGTCGATCGCGGCCACCACGCGCCGTTCCGGCGGCGGCGCCGGAACCGCCTCGGGCTGTTTTGCGTTGTCCGTCATGTGCCTTCTTCGTCCTGGATTGTTACCGGGCGCCTTCCGCCGCGAGCGCGGCCGCGCCCATCGTCGTGGCGTCGTCTCCCAGATCCGCCTCGACCACCTTGACCTGCTTTGCGAACGAGGCCATCGCCGTCTCTTTCAGGCCCGCGCGCACTTCCTCCAGCGCCAGGCGCGGCATGGCCTCGACCAGCCCGCCGCCCAGCACCACGA
>DMJA01000170.1 GCA_003451935.1 Verrucomicrobiota bacterium
GTATAGCCGATGCGGTAGAAGTTGGTCGGCAGAAGCCCGTTGGTGATTGTTAGGTCGATAGGACCGCCGTTCGAATTTGTCTCGGTGCCGCTGACGACCAGCCAATTCTGAGTCGGAATCAGCACGGGGCTGGCCCAGACGGCATAAGTGAGGCCTGAAATGCTGGTGGAGAGGCTGAACTCGATCCCTCCGCCATCTAGAATCAAATCCATGTTCGCAATGTTTGGCGGCGGGTTGGGATTAGGCTCGCGGATGATGTGGACCGTGGCCGTGCTGTAGGTTTCCTCGCCCGCCTGCGGCCGGGTGACCTTCAGGGAATTGAAGTATATGTTTCGTTCGGTTGCCACGCCGCAATTGTAGTTCCATGTGTGGAATTGGCGGATTTCCGTTCCGCCGGCCGCGGCGGTCAGCGTGCCGGTGAAGGGAATCCCGTTGAGGAAGAGGGTATAGGTGGTCGCGCTGTCCAGCGTCAGGATGACGGCGATCCCATCGCCCGTCCAGCTAATGCCGGTATCGCGGATGCCCCCATTGTCTTCCAGCTTGTAGACGCCTTCACCGCCGATGAAATACACCTTGGCCAGGTTTTCTCCGGCGCTGTTTTCAACTGCGAATCCAGCGGACCCGCCCGTATCGATCCAGTTGTTGTCGAACAGGAACGAGAAGGTGTCGCCCACTTGCAGGGCATCGGCAAGGGTTCTCTTGGCGCGCGAGGTTCCGCCGGAATTGGCCCACAACCCAAAGGCCGGATTGCCCGCCGAGCAATTGCCGGAACCGGCATCCAGGAAGTGGCCGGCCGTCGTGTTTTCGACGGTGAGGCCCCATCCGCCACTCCAGCCGATGCCGTCTGCCGAGCCATTGGTCCAAGTGGCATAGGCCGAGGCGTTGTCGACGGCCACGGTGGTCGTGCCGGAAACGGAGCCCGAGAGAACGCAGGAAACCGAGAGAAGGTTGTCGCCCACCGCCAAATCCACCATCTGGCTCCATTGGCTTTCGCGCGTGAAAGAGCCCCCCATGGCATTTGCGGAGTTGGTCCAGATCAGGTTGCCGGTCAGGTTGGTGCCGGCGGTGCCTTGGAGCGTGTAGTTGGCAATGGCATTGGCCACGGTGGTGGTGGCGACGGCGGGGTTGGTGATGACCACGCCATCGGGAACAGGGGGCGGCGGTTCGGTGGGCGTGACGGCAAAGGTCCAGTTGTTGCCGCCGTTGTTGTCCCACGTGATGCCGTCGTTGAAGCACATGACGATGTTAGACGCCGCCACGGGGACGGTATAGGTGTAGGTCCAGTAGGTGTTGGAAATTGCCATCGCCACGCCAGGCACCGTGGTCCAGTTGGCCCCATTGTAGCCGTGGTGGATATTGACATTGGTTGCCGAGGCCAAGGGGCGACCGGTCGGGTCATAGGAGACGGTCACGCTTTCCCCGGCCGCGGGAGTGGCTGGAATGATGCTGACACCATTGACGAATTCGGGGGCTTCGCAATCGCGGATTGGCACTTTCCAGTTGGAGCCGCCGTTGCTTTCCCAGTTGACGCCGTCGGTGAAGGCGATCTCAAGCTGCGGCGCGTTGTCGGGGATGACGTTGGTCGCGAAGGTGATGGAAAAGGTGTTGCTGCTCGTGCGGGTCATCGCGGTGGTTGTCCAATCCCCGCTGTTGGTGGAGAAGTGGTAGAACGCGTTCACCGTCGTGGCGGTGGCCAGCACGGAGGTGGCGGCATTGAAATCGACGGTGATCGGCGCGCAATCGGACGGGGCGCTTGGCGAAAAGGTCGCGGAAGGAACCGAGCCGCCGGGGGTGCCATCGTCCACGACGTAGACATGCTGGATGTCGGACTTGTAGGCGTTGCCCTTGGTGTCCTGTGCTTCGATGTAGTAGTCGACCAAGGCGTTCCGGAATTGCGTCACCTTGGCGAAGTAATAGTCGGCGATTTCCGCCGCCTCGATGAAATAGTCGATTTGGCCGTTGTTGGCCAGGGCGTTGAGGGTGGCGCGATCCTTCGGCAGGACGCGCTTGGTCATGGGGATGGAAATCCAGCCTTCGACGTCGCCGCCGCCGGCATAGGTCTCGTTGTCGTTGTTGGCCATGGAATTGCTGCCGTCCTTGTCGCGGCGGACCTTCAAGACCACTCCGCCATCGGGAATGCCCGAGAGGTCGTAGACGTGGGTCCAGACATAGAAATCGGAGCCCATTTTCTTGTTGAAACTGCCATTGGTCGGATTGACGTTGAACCAGCCGAACGTATTCGTGCCGGGATTGTACGGGAACCGCTGGGGCCGGAACATGGAGGGGGGGGTGCGGTCGTTGTTGCGCCGTTCCGTGGTCATCCACGGGGAAAGCATCTCGATGGCGCGGCGATTGGCGAGGGATTGCTTGACCTCGTCGTCGTTGCCGAGGCCGCCGTAGTAGTTGAAGCCGGAATCGAGGCCGGCCAGGAAAATGTGCCAGGCGCGCTCGACTTCGTTGGGAGAGGAATAGGTTCCGTCCCAATCATAGGGGGTGGCGATTTTCCAGTCGGCGACGGTTCCGCCTTCGTCCTCGAGGATTTGCTCGGCGGTTTCGCACCAGTTGGCGCCGGCGATGACGGGCGACCAATCCCAGAATTTGAGGGCGAAGCCGGGGGTTTCGAGATCGACCTGCGTGTTGGGATAGCACGCGGGCAGGTTGTTGGGGTTGGTCGGGGGATCCACCCACTTCAGGAAGTACGGCGAACCGTAGCACATCTC
>DMJA01000067.1 GCA_003451935.1 Verrucomicrobiota bacterium
CCGCCAGCGAGCCGCCGCTTTCCGGGGGAATGTCGGAAGATTTGCTCAAGCATTTCTGGCGGCATCGGGGCGCGCCGGCGGAATTGGCGATGGATCTGAACGACGCCGCCGAACGCATCGCCGGCCGCTGGAAACCCGGCGATTGGGTGCTGGTGGTCGGCGCGGGCGACGTCGAAGAAGTGGGCCCGATGTTGAAGAAGCGGCTGCTCGAAAGGTAGGGACGGCGCGCCGCGCCGTCCGNNGCCGTCCGGGCTGTTTGGATCGGCAAACCACGGACGCCGGCGGCGCGGCGTCCCTACCAAACGGGAAACGGCATTTCCCACACGTGCGGCCAAGCGGCTACCGACGCAACCAGCTTTTTGCGCACCGGGTTCAATCGGATGTAGGCGGCTTTTTCGTCGAATTCTTGAAGGTTGCGGATGCGATGATCGAAAAATCCGCGCTGCCATTGGATGCCCAATGCGTCCGAAGTCCAATGTTTCCAGTTGCGAACAACCTCCTGCATTCCCGACATTTTCGGAAAGCTGGCCAGCAGATGAAGATGGTCCGGCATGAGCAGGAATAGGTGTGGCCACCAATGGCTCTTGTCCATGCGCCACTTGACGCTGTCCCAAAGCAAAGCGGGGCGATTGTCCTGGAGTAGCGGCAACTCAAAACGATTCAGGGCATTGATCGTGATGAAGAATATGGCGCCGTCTTGGACCCAAGCAGGAACCGCGTGAGGCAAGGTTTTCCGTTTGGGGAGCGGGTTATTCATGCTGAAAACGATATGGGATTTCAGATGTTCCGGCAAGGTCGAGGTAGGGGCGGCACACCGTGCCGTCCGGGCTGTTTGGATCGGCAAACCACGGACGCCGACGGCGCGGCGTCCCTACCTTTCGATCCGCTCTATTCCCGCCTCGAGCGCGAATATGCGTCCCACAAGGCGTCGCGGGCGGATCGGGGGTTCGGGGCGAAGGCGATGATGCCGTCTTCGTGGCCGGCCATGACCATGCAGGCGACCGGGGGGAGGGAAGCCGCCAGCTGGCCGACGGCGCGGGCCATCTCGGGGGTTCCGAAGGCGGCCTCCTTGGGCGTTTGCGGCGCGCCTTCCTGGAGCAGCAGGCGGAACATCCAACGGTCGTGGATGTGGATGACGGCGTTGGCGTCGGGCCGCGCGGCGTAGATGGCGCCATGGCTCATCGACTCCGACGAGGCGGGCAGGGGACCCTGGCAGGCCACGCGGTTTTTCGCGATGTCGAACGAGACGACTTCGCAGAAATGCTCCGGCGCAATGGGGAATTTCAGGCCGGTTCCGCTGCCGGTGATGACGAATCGGCAGCTGCCCGCAATGCGGGCGCTGATGTTGCCGTAGCCGATGCCGTCGGGCAGGACACCGATCAATTCCCACTCGTGCAGATCGTCGCGGATGCGCATCAGGTCGTGCAGCCAAGGATGCGCCGGGGCGGGGGCGGCCTCGTGCGCATAAGAGAACTTGATGTAGCCTTCGTCCCTATGGGTGGAGGTCGGCATACAGGGTCCGGAGGCCTTCGTGGGAGGCCTTGGCGATTCCTCGCTCGGTGATGATGCCGGTGACGAGGCGGGCGGGGGTTACGTCAAAGCCGTAGTTGGCGGCGGGCGTATTCACGGGGCAGACGCGGACGGTGGCGGGTTTGCCGGCGGCTTCGTCCCATCCAGTTATGTAGCGAACTTCCTCGGATCCGCGTTCTTCGATGACGATGTCCCGAACACCGTCCTCAATGTCCCAGTCGATGGTGGAGGACGGCAAGACGGCGTAGAAGGGAACGCTATTGTCGCGCGCGGCGAGGGCCTTGAGATAGGTGCCGATCTTGTTGGCGACGTCGCCGGCGGCGGTGGTGCGGTCGGAGCCTACGAAGATGATGTCCACCCTGCCGTGCTGCATCAGGTGGCCGCCGGCGTTGTCGGGGATGAGCGTGTGGGGCACGCCGTGGTGGCCGAGTTCCCAAGTGGTCAAAGCCGCGCCTTGGTTGCGCGGCCGGGTCTCGTCCACCCAGACATGGACGGGAATGCCGGCATCGAAGGCCGCATAGACGGGGGCGAGGGCGGTGCCGTGGTCCACGAACGCCAGCCAGCCCGCGTTGCAGTGGGTCAGGACGTTGACGGGCTGGCCGCTCTTGCGTTTGGCGATTTCGCGGATCAGCGCAAGGCCATGCTGGCCCATGCGGCGGCTGAACTCGGCATCCTCGTCGGTGATGGCTTGGGCTTCGCGGCGGGCGCAATCGATGCGATCCGTCGGCGCAAGGGTGGCGAGAGCCTTTTGCATTCGGTTCACGGCCCATTCGAGGTTCTTGGCGGTGGGGCGGGTGGCGAGGAGGGCGGCGGCTTCCGCCTGCATGCGGGCGCCGAAATCGGCGGCGGCGGCATGCTTGCGGGCGGCCAAATACATGCCCCAGGCGGCGGCGCACCCAATCAGGCCGGCTCCGCGCAGATTCATGTTGCGGATGGCGACGCACATTTCTTCGGGGGTGCGCAGGTCCATGAAGGCGAATTGATGGGGCAGGAGGGCCTGGTCGATGATCCGCACGCAATCCGGGCTTTCGAGCCAGATGGTGCGGTAAGGCTTTCCGTCCACGTTCATGGCGTGGTTTTCCCCTAAAAGCGTCCCACCGTCAAGCGCCGCGCGGCATCCAAATCGCCAGTCTAGAATGAAGCCATATGTACTTATGCGCATATGCGCATAAGCTGATTTATGGGAACCCTGTGAAGGCGGAATCGGCGTTGATCAGGCGGGGGGTGGGGGCGTAGAGTGCGGAAAGTTTTCCATTGTATGGAAAAATTCCGGACGGAAAGAGGCAGATGAACAGCAAGAAGAAGTTCAAGAAAGTGGCGGTGCTGAAGGGGGGGCCGTCCTCGGAGCGCGAGGTGTCGCTGCGGTCGGGGGCGGCGGTGGCGAAGGGGCTGCGGGAGCGAGGCTACGAGGTGGCCGAGGTCGTGGTGGGAGAAGATTGCTCGTTCGAAGTTCCGGCGGGCACCGAGGCGGCGTTTGTGGCGATGCACGGGCGGTTCGGCGAGGACGGGACGATCCAGGCGCTGCTGCGCAAGCAGGGCATTCCGCACACGGGGTCGAGTCCGGAGGCGAGCGCGCGCGCGTTCGACAAGCACCAGAGCAAGCCGGTGATGGCAGGGGCGGGGATTCCCACGCCGCCCTTCGAATTTCTACGCAAGGGGCAGCAACGGACGCTTCCGCTGCCGGCGGTGGTGAAGCCGGTGCGGCAAGGCTCGAGCGTGGGCGTGTCGCGCGTCTTTCGCGAGGAAGACTGGCCCGCCGCGCTGGAGGCCGCGCTGGGCTACGACGAGATCGCGCTGGTGGAGGAGTACATTCCGGGGCGCGAGCTGACGGTGGGCGTGGTGGGCGACACGGTGCTGCCGTTGCTCGAGATTGTCGCGCCGGACGGATTCTTCGACTATCACGCGAAATACACGGACGGGGTTTCGCAGCATGTGCTCCCGCGGGATATTCCGGAGGAGACCGTCCAGGCTTGCCAGGCGGCGGCGCTCGCGACGTTCCGCGCGCTGGGCTGCTCGGGAATGGGGCGGGTGGACATCCGCCTGCGGCCGGATGGCAAGTTTTTCGTGCTGGAGCTCAACAATATTCCGGGCATGACGGAACTGAGCTTGTTGCCGGACGCGGCGAAAAGGATGGGATGGAGTTTCCCGGAACTGTGCGAACGTATCTTGGATATGGTATGACAACCACAACCCCACAGGAGAAAAACATCATGATCAAGATCGGAATCATCATCGGAAGCACGCGGCCAGGCCGAAACGGCGAAGCCGTCGCCCGCTGGGTTCATGGGATCGCGGCGAAGCGCAGCGACGCCCAATTCGAACTGGTCGACCTCAAGGACTTCAATTTACCGCTGCTCGACGAAGCGGTGCCTGCGTCGATGGGGCAATACAGCCAGCCGCACACCAAGGCTTGGGCCGCGAAGATTGATTCCTTCGATGCCTATGTCTTCGTGACGCCCGAGTACAACCATGCGCCTTCCGGCGCGCTCAAGAATGCCATCGATTACGTGTATCGGGAATGGAACAACAAGGCGGCCGGGTTCGTGGGCTATGGCAGCGCCGGCGGCGCGCGCGCGGTGGAGCAGCTCCGGTTGATCATGGGCGAGCTGCAGGTGGCCGACGTGCGGGCCCAGGTCATGCTCTCCCTCTTCACCGATTTTGAAAACTTCAGCGTCTTCAAGCCCGATCCGAGGCACGAGAAATCCGTGAATGCCATGCTCGACCAGGTCATTGCCTGGGGCGGCGCGCTGAAGGCGCTGCGGAAGAAATAGAGCGGCAATAGGCGTCCACAAAAACGCCGCGTCCCGGAAGGGGCGCGGCGCTTTTGTTTTGGTTGCCTCGGTTTTCGCGGTGACCTGGTTCACCTGCCACGCCAGGTGGCCGGGGGCACGGCGCTGCGCGGGACCATGGTCGCGCAGCTTTTGGACGCAGCACCGTCGCTGCATTTCATGCGAATGGATCATGGGATTTCCTTCGGTTTGGCGGTTGGACTGCCTTTTGCTGTCGCGTGGACTGAACGCAAAGGGTGCGAAACGGTTCAATCCGGAAACGGGCTGGAAAACAGGGGTGAAAAAAGGTTTTTCCGGAAGGGCGGACATGGCATAGTGTCGGCTCGGTTGTTTTGAGAAGAGTCGAGGTGGGTGTTGTCATTTGGAAAAACAGAGAAGCGGCGGACGAATCGCCGCCGCGAAAGCGTGCTGAAGGTTGCGGCGCGCACGGTGGAGCGTCGCCGGACGATCCGCCGCCGCATGGGCGCGGCGCTGACGCTGCTGGTGGGGATTCCGTCGCTGGGGGTCGGACTGTACTGGGGCGGGGGCGCGGCCTGGCGGGCCATGTTCGCGGAGAACGATTTTTTCCAGATCCGGAAGATCGAGGTGACGACGGACGGAAGCCTGGGGGCGGAGCATATCCGGGAATACGCCAAGGTGCGGGAAGGCCTCAACCTGTTCGCGGTGCGGCCGAAGGAAATCCGCGACATGCTGCTGTCGGTGCCGGTGATCGAGAATGCCCAGGTGGGGCGGCGGCTGCCGGACACCATGGTGATCGAGGTGGCCGAGCGGGTGGCGGTGGCGCGGCTGGGACGTCCGGGCTCGGGCAGTCCGCTGGCGGTGGATGCCACGGGGCACGTG
>DMJA01000010.1 GCA_003451935.1 Verrucomicrobiota bacterium
ATGAACAGCGCCAGGCCGCCGAGGACCTGGAACAGCAACATGGAGATTTCGGATGGGCTCATGATATCGACTCCTTGCCGTCGGCCAAACGAACCGTGCGGCAAACCGTTACATATGCACCCACTGGGCGTGAAAAGGCAAGAAATCCCCGATTCTTTTCAGGGCGCAGAATCGGGCCGAAGGGCTACAGGTCGTCTTCGTCGTGCATCCGGTCGAGAAAGTCCTTTGGATCGACGAGCGGCGGAACGGCCGGTTCCGGGGACAAGTCCATGTGCTTGTCGAGCTTGGAGCGTTTGATCCAGAACTGGGGCTGCTGTTCGGAAAGGGCGATGTTGCGGGCGTGGCGGACGATGCGATCGATGGCCGCGAGGTATTCGCTGAAAAAGATGCCGGCGGTGGGGGTGATTTCGCGCCGGGCCACCTTCTCGTTGAACAAGGTCCGGACGTCGAGGCTGGCCTGCCCGTGCGCGTCGCGCGCCTGGAGGATCTGCTGGGCGATCTCCCGGATGTCGTCCCGGTCGGGGTCGAAGGAGCTGGAGACCTGCCGGAGGATGCGGAAGGCGGATTCGTACAGCTGGAAGAATTTCCCGAAGGAGTCGGCGTCCACGATGGCTTCGGGGGCCTTTTTCCGGCGCAGGGAGAGGTTGCAGAGGGTTTCGACGTGGTCGCCGATGCGCTCGAGGTCGCTCATGCAGCGGTCGATGTGCTGGGCAAGGATGGCTTGGCGCTGGGAGAGGCGCCGGCGGACGAGCGCGGCGAGATAGTCCTTCATCGCCAGCTTGATCTCGTTGACGGCCTGCTCGCCGAGCCGGATGGCCTGGACGTCTTTCGGTGTGTACGCGTAGAGGATGGTCTGTCCGGCGAGCCTCAGGCTGTGCAGGCAGATCTTGGCCACGCGATGCAGTTCGCGGATGCAGGCGGCGATGGCCTTCTCGGGATATTCGAGCAACTCGGGAAGAAGGTGCGACGGTTCGGGGGGCGGGACCCGGGAGGGGACGATTTTGCGCAGCAGGACCGCGTAGAGGGGGATGACGGGCATGAAGACCAGGCAATTCTGGATCATGAGGAGGGTATGGGTGTTGGCGGTTTGCCGCACCAAGTCGGGCGACGTGCGCGCGAACAGCGGAACCCACAGGGGGGCCAGCAGGATGGACAGGGCGGCGTTCACCACGTTGGTGAGCAGATTGCCCGCGGCGGCGCGGCGGGAATCGATGCCGGTGCCAATGGAGCCCAGCAGGGCGGTGGCGCAGGTGCCGATCTGGGCGCCGATGACGACGGGATAGGTTTGCCAGAGGGAATCGAAGACGCCGGCATCGGCCAGGGCGAACGCCATGCCGATGGTGGCCCCGCTGCTTTGGATGATGGCGGTGAGGGCGAACGCGAGGCCGACCCCCAGCAACCGGCTCGGCAGCGTGTGGCCATCGATGATGACGAGGTATTGCCGAAGCAGGTCGCGGTGGGGGGCGATGGCTTCGCTCATGGTCTTCATGCCGAGGAACAGCAGGCCAAAGCCGACCAAGGCCCGCCCAATGGATTTTCCGCGCGGGTTGGGGATGGCCATCTGGAGGACGAGGCCGGCCACGATGCCCGCATAGCAATAATCGGTCAGGCGGAACGAGACGAGCTGCATGGACAGCGAGGTGCCCAGGTTGGTGCCGAGCATCGGGGCGACGGCTTGCGCCAAGCTCATGAGGCCGGCGTTGATAAACCCGACGAGCATGACGGACGCGGCAGAGGAGTGGACCAGAAAACCCAGCAAGGTTCCCAGCGCCAGGCCCGCGAACCGGTTGGCGGTTGCCTTGGACAGCAAGGTGCGCAAGCCGGGGCCGGCCGCGACGCGCAGGCTGTCCGACATGATGCCCATGCCGAGGATGAACAGGGCCAGTCCGCCCAGCACCGCAAAAATCAAAAAGAACAACTGGCTTCCATCCATGGGGCACCTCCCGGAGACAACGACGTCATCCTCGGAAACGGAAGAGGAAATGTCAATCCCCGCGGCGCAGGGATTTTCCGCCAGCCGCTACAGGTAGTCCTCGGCCTGGAGGCGGGAGAGGTAGTCCTTGGGATCGACGAGTTTTTGGAGCGTGGGCTCGGGGGCCATGTCCACGTGTTTTTCCAGCTTGGTGCGCTTGATCCAGAACTGGGGCTGCTTCTCGGCGAGGGCGATGGTCTTGGAGTGCTTGACGATGCGGTCGAGCGCGGCGATGTATTCGCTGAAGAAAATGCCGGCGATGGGGGTGATGGAGCGCTGGGCGACCTTGTCGGTGAACATGGCGCGGGTGTTGAGGCTGTCCTGCATGTAGTCGTCGCGCGCCTGGAGGATCTGCTGGGCGATCTCCTGGATGTTTTCCTTGTCGGGGTCGAGCGAGTCGATGACGAGCTTGAACAGATGGAGGGCGTTTTCGTAGAGCCGGAAGGCGGTGTCGAAGGACTCCTTGTCCACGACGGCCTCGGGCACCTTCTGGCGTCGCAGGGACAGGTTGCAGATGGTCTCGATGTGGTCGCCGATGCGCTCGAGATCGCTCATGCAGCGGTCGAGGTGCTGGATCAGGATGGCCTGGCGCTTGGAGAGGTAGCGGCGGGTGAGGCGAGAGAGATATTCCTTCATGGCCGCCTTGACGTCGTTGACGACCTGCTCGTTGAGCTTGATGGCATGGATGTCCTGCGGAGTCTGGGCGAAGAGAATGGTCTGGCCGGCGAGGCGCAGGCTCTTGGCGCAGATTTTGGCGACGCGTTGGAGTTCCCGGATGCAGGCGCAAATGGCCTGTTCGGGGTATTCCAGCAGCTTGTCGTCGAGGTAGCTGGGTTCGGGCTCGGGCTTGCGGCTGCGGAAAAGGCGGAGGATCAGCTTGGCGTAGGGGGTCGAGAAGGGCAGCATGGCGAAGGCGGCGATCACCATGACCACGGTATGCAGGTTGGCGGACTGGCGCAGCACGCTGTCGGGCGACATCCAGACCAGCAGCGCGACAAGCGGGCCCTTGAGCAGGGCGGCGGCGGTGACGTTGAGGATGTTGAAGATCAGGTGGGCGTAGGCGGAGCGCTTGGCGTTCATGCTGGTGCCGATGGAGCCCAGCAGCGCGGTGGCGCAGGTGCCGATGTGCGCGCCAAGGATGATCGGCATGGTCTGTTCGACGCTCGTGAGCACGCCGGCGGTGACGAGGGCGAAGGCCATGCCGATGGTGGCGCCGCTGCTCTGGATGATGGAGGTCAAGGCTGTGGCCAGCAGGATGCCGAGGATCAGGCCTTTCGGCGTTTCGCCGCTGATGGAGGCCATGACGGGCTTGAGCAGCTCGCGGTGCGGCTTGATGGCGTCGCTCATCAGGTTCATGCCGAGGAACAGCAGGCCGAATCCCATGAAGGAGAGGCCGATCTTCTTATACTTGGGATTCTTCGCGACCATGCTCATGATGAAGCCGGTGGCGACGGCAAAGAGGGCGTAGTCGCCCAGCTTGAACGAGATCGCCTGCATGGAAAGGGTGGTGCCGATGTTGGCGCCCAGCACGACGGGAATGGCCTGCACGAGGGTCATCAGGCCCGCGTTGATGAACCCGACGACCATGACGGTGGTGGCGCTGCTGTGGACCAGCGTGGCGATGAGGGTGCCGAGGGCGAGGCCCGACAGCTTGCGGGTGGTCATGACCGACAAAATGGTGCGCAGCTTCTGGCCGGCGGCCTCGCGGAGCCCGTCGGTCATGATGTTCATGCCGAAAATGAACAGCGCCAGGCCGCCGAGGACCTGGAAGACCAAAAAGAACATTCCGCGCGAGTCCAGCTGGATCAGATCGGCCGGCACGAAGCCGACGGTTTCAACCACGTTCTGTCCCGGCTTGGAACGGACGAACTGGATGAACCGCTCGATGGCCGCATTGGTGGATTTGGCGCGGGCATAGAGCCAAACCGGCTGCACGTAGGGATAAATGCCCTTCTGGACGGTGATTTCGTTCGGCGGGATGCCGTTGATCGAAACCCGATGCAGGCCCGGATGTTCCCGCAGGTTCATTTCGACGTAGCCGATGGCGCCCGGGCGGTCGGCGACGGCCTGGGCGAGTTCTTCGAAGCTGGCGAAGCCTTGGGCGTGGGCGGCATAGGCCCGGCGATCCATCGCCAGCTCCCGGAAGCCCAGATGGGAACCGCCGGTGGCGTCGCGGATGAGCACTTCGATGGGGCGGTCCGGGCCGCCGACTTGCTTCCAGTTCGTCGCGTTCCCGGTGAAGATGTCCCGGATCGCGGCATCTGAGAGATCCTTCATCGGATTCTCACCGTTCACGACGACGGCAAGGCCGTAATATCCGGCGATGGCGGATTTGAGCTCGACGCCCTTGGAGCGGGCCATGCGCTGTTCGGTTTCATCGAGCGAGCGGGTGGAGGCCGCGATGTCGCAAGTGTCTTCCAGCAGGTCGGCGATGCCCGACGCGGAGCCCAAGCTGGTCAGTTCGATTTCGATTTCGGCGTTTTCCGCCTGGAAAGCGGCGATCAGGGGCGGTCCCAATTCCTTGCCAAAGGTGTCGGAGCCCTTGATCGAGAGCGGCTCCCCGGCCTGGGCGAACAGGACTCCCGCCATCCAGAGGCCTGCGGCAATCCATCTAATGTTCATTTTCATGGGGTGGTTTCCCTTGGATTCATTGGAATTAAGCCGGGCATCATCCAAAAGAAGGGGCGGGGCTGTCAATCCCGCCGGAGAATTTCGGGCGAAAATTAAAGGGGCGGTTGTGGCCAGCGATTGTCTAGGCGGTGTAGACCATCCAGAGGCCGCCGAGGAGGACGAGGATGCCGCAGATCCTCTTGAGGATCCGCGCGCCTTTGGAGGATTCGTTCCAGTTGAGATAGTGCTGGACGGTTTCGGTGAAGGTGCCCGCCAGCACGATGACGGCGCAGTGGCCGAGGCCGTAGGCCAGCAGGAGGAGGATGCCGTAGGCCATGTGGGCGGCGGCGAGGCGGAAGGTGACGGCCAGCATGGGGGCCATGTAGGCGAAGGTGCAGGGCCCCAGCGCGACGCCGAAGACGAGGCCGAGGATGAACGCGGCGCTGCGCCCGCGCTTCTTCATCTTGACCTGCCCGGGGCCGGTGAAGGGCATCGGAATCACGCCAAGCAGATGCAGGCCGACGAGGAAGAAAACCGCGGCGACGAAATAATTTCCATAGGCGCCGACGTCGCCCATCATCCGCCCGGCTGCGGCGGTGATCGCACCGATGAGGCCGATCGTGACCAATATCCCCAGCGCGAACAGCAGGGAGATTTGGAAGGCGCGTTTCGTGGAAATCGGCCCTTGTTCGTCGATGAAGCCGACGATGAGCGGAATGCTGGCGAGATGGCAGGGGCTGAGCAGAATGCTCAAGATGCCCCAGGCGAAGGCGGCGGAGAGCGCGCCGGCGGGGCCGCCTTCGATGGCGCGGGTCAAGGTGGTGAAGATGGATTCCAGCATGGTCAGGCTGCCTGTCGCGGGAACCAGTGCTGCGTGCGGGTGCAGATTCGCACAAGCCAGAGCATGACGGGCACTTCGATGAGGACGCCCACCACGGTGGCCAGCGCCGCGCCCGAGTTGAGGCCGAAGAGCATGGTGGCGGTGGCGATCGCGACCTCGAAGTGGTTGGAGGCGCCGATCATGGCGGCCGGCGCGGCGTCGGCGTAGGACAGCTTCAGCACGCGGGCGGCGGCATAGCCCATCCAGAAGATCAGCATGGTCTGGAGGAACAGGGGAATCGCGATCCACAGGATGGTCAGCGGCTTGGACAGGATGACCTCGCCCTTGAAGCTGAAGAGGAGAACGAGCGTCGTCAGCAGGGCGATAATCGTGACGGGCGTGAGCATGTGCAGGAATTTCTCCTTGAACCAGGCCTCGCCCTTGGCGGCGAGGATCCATTTGCGGGAGAAGTAGCCGGCGACGAGCGGCAGGGCCACGTAGATGGCGATGGAAAGCAGCAGGGCCTGCCACGGAACAGGGAGGCGGCCAACGCCCAACAGGAAGCCGCCGAGCACGCCGTAGAGCAGCAGCATCGTGAGCGAATTGATGGCCACCATGATGAGGGTCAGTCCGTCGTTGCCGCGGGCCAGATAGCCCCACACCAGCACCATGGCGGTGCAGGGCGCGATGCCCAGCAGGATGCAGCCGGCCAGATAGCTTCGCCAGAGGGGGACCTGCAGCATCTTGACGCCTTCGACGAGGACCACGGTGCCCGCGCCGTGACCCGCGCCCGCCGCCAGATCCAATCCGAACGGCATCTTGACGAGGTCCACCGCATCGGGACCGATGAACGCCCTGAAGACGAACCCGAGGAAGAAATAGGCGATGCCGAACATGGTGAACGGCTTGATGGCCCAGTTGACGAACAGCGTCAGCCACACCGGCTTGCCGCTCTTGCCGGCTTTGATGACGGAGGCGAAGTCGATCTTCACCATGATGGGATACATCATGAAGAACAGGCACACGGCGATGGGGATGGAGACCACCGGCGCGCCGTTGACGTAAATGGCCATGCCGTCGAGGGTCTTGGCCAGATTGGGCGCGAGCTTCCCGAGGAGGATGCCCCCGGCGATGCATAGCGCGACCCAGATGGTCAGGTAGCGCTCGAAAGGATTCGTGAGTTTACGTCGGATCTCGTTCATGGCTTGCCGCCATTTTTCACGGCCTCGATGGTGGCTGAACGGATATATTTCTCCGCGCCGCTGCCTGGGAACCAATCCTTGATGAAGGTTTTGCTCTGCTCGTTCACGCGGATGCGGATTTTGGAAAATCCAGTTTTCTTCAGCATCCGCTTTGTCTGGGAAACAGAGGCGGAGCCGGCGATGCAGCCGCTGTGGGCCTGGAGGTTTTTCTTTACCTTGGCCGGAATAGGCGCAATGGCCACGACGTCGGAGATGGCCAGCCGTCCGCCGGGTTTCAGGACGCGGAAGGCGTCGGCGAACACCTGCGACTTGTCGGGCGACAGGTTGATGACGCAGTTGGAGAGTATGACGTCCGCCGTTGCGTTCGCGACGGGCAGATGCTCGATCTCGCCGAGGCGGAAATCGACATTCTTGATTTTGCCCTTGGCCGCGTTTCCGCGCGCCTTGTGGACCATCTCAGGCGTCATGTCCACGCCAATGACGCGGCCATTCTTGCCGACGCGGCGCGCGGCGAGAAAGCAGTCGAACCCTCCCCCGCATCCCAGATCGACCACGGTTTCTCCGGGCTGGAGCGCCGCGATGGCCTGCGGATTCCCGCAGCCCAAGCCCATGTTCGCCCCTTCGGGAGCGGCGGCGAGTTCTTCCCTCGAATAGCCGATCTGGACCGAAGTGTCGGGGTTGAGCAAGGCGTCGGGCTGGCAGCAGCCGCACGATCCGCCCGATTTCGCTATGCCCGCATATCGGTCGCGGACATGTTGGCGAATGTGGTCGTTGTTAGATTTGGTCATGGGCTATGGCTCCGGTTGGTTTTGGTTCTTGAGGTAGGACGAGGCGTCCCCGCCGAGCCGGGATCTCGGCTCACCCGGAGGGTTCGCCCTACCTAAAGCCAATGGGGTTTCGATGGCTGTTGGGTAGGGCGAGGCATCCCTGCCGAGCCG
>DMJA01000097.1 GCA_003451935.1 Verrucomicrobiota bacterium
GGATGCGCTGTACTGGGCCGGCCGCGCCGCGACGGCGCGGCGCGCCTACCTGTCCGCCAACGGGCATTACAACGCGCTCATGGCGCGCTATCCGGACAGCGCGCGCCTGGCCGAGACCTTGCTGGCGCAGGGCGACGTGCTCAGCGAATTGGGCCAGTTCGCTGCGGCCATCCTGGCCTTCAACGAAGTCATCGTGAAATTTCCCCAGACGCCGGAGGCCATGATCGCCTGGGGCCGGAAGGGCGATTGCCAATTCACGCTGGGGCAGGAAGATCCCGCCCGCTACGAGGAAGCCCTGCTGTCCTACCGGACCCTGCTGGATTTCGCGGGTGCGCCGGCGGACCTTCGCCTGCAAGCGGGCTACAAGGTCGGGCGCTGCCTCGAAAAGATGAACCGCGTGCCCGCCGCCCTCGACCGCTACATGGAGGTCGTCTATTCGTTCCTGCAGGAGGAGCAGCCGCCCGCCGAGGCGGCCGTCTGGTTCACCCGCGCCGCGTTCGGCACGGCGGCGCTGCAGGAAAACGCCGGGCGCTGGAAGGAAGCCGCCGGCATCTATCGCCGCGTGGCAGATGCGGGCGTGCCCGCCGCGGCCGAGGCGCGCGGCCGCACGGAGCGCATCCGCCAGGAGCATTGGGTGCTGTTCTAGGCCTTCTACGGAGGCGGGTGACTCCGGATTTCTGGATTCTGACTTCTGTTTTTTTGATTGAGCCCGTCCCCCGCCGCGGCATAGACTGATTAGTTAGTTCCCTTTGGGTGCCCACGGACGGAGAGATAAGATGTTCAACCTGATTGGCAATGGCGGGCCAGTGATCTGGCTGCTGCTGGTTTGCGGCCTTTTTGCGGCGGCGATGTTCTTCGAGCGCCTGTTCAATCTGCACCGCGCGCAGATTGCGGCGGATGACTTCCTGAAGGGGGTCTACAACATTCTGAACCGCGGCAACACGGTGGAGGCCGCCACGATCTGCGAGGAAGCGCCCGGTCCCGTGGCCCGGCTGGCCCTGGCGGCGGTGCTGCACCACGACGATACGCTGGAGAACATCGGGCGGGCGATCGAGGACGCGGGCCTCGAGGAAATCCCGCGCATGGAGCGCGGGTTGGGGTGGCTGGCGACGCTGGCGCGGATCACGCCGCTGGTCGGGCTGCTGGGGACGGTGCTGGGGATGATGGAGGTGCTGCTGGCCGCGAAACGGGCCGCCCCGCTGGTGCAGTCGGCCGACCTGACGGGCGGATTGTGGATGGCGCTCTCCGCGACGGCCCTGAGCCTGATCATCGCGATCCTGGCCTATGCCGGCTACAACCTGCTGGTGTCGCGCGTGGAATCGATCCTGCTGGACATGGAGCGGTCGGCCTCGGCGCTGATGAATTTCATGCGGCAGTGGAAGCAGAACCGCGAGGCACCCCGGGCATGAGGATTCCCGACCAGTCCATCCAGATGCAGTTCCGCAGCGTGCGTCGGCGCTTCAAGGGGCGCTATCGGCGGGCCGTGGGGCCGGTCGAGGTGACGGCGCTGTTGAACGTGGTCCTGCTCGTGGGGATGTTTCATTTCGCGTCGTCGCGCTTCGTGCTGCAGCCGGGCGTGCGCGTCCGCCTGCCGGAGGCGCCGTTCACGGATGGCGCGCCCTATGGCTCGCGGGTGCTGACGCTGTCGCAGGAAGGACTGATGTTCTTCAACGACGAACGGATGGCCATGGATTCGCTGGGCGAAGCCTTGGCGCGCGCGGGGGGCGGCCAAGAGGACGTGCCGCTCCTGATCGAGGCGGACGAGGGGACCCCCTACGGAACCTTGATTGAAATCTACACGCAGGCCGCGAAGGCGGGCATCCGGGACGTGGTGCTGGCCACGCGTCCGCCTCCGGTGGCTCCCTAGCCCGCGATGTACCGCGTCCACCCATCCGAAGACCCCGTCCGGCGCTGGCGGCGGTTTGGGCGGGCGGGCCGGCACTTGGCGGGGCTGTTTGCCGTGCTCTGGTTCGGGGGGCTGTCGCTGGTGTTCCGCATCGCCCCGGTGCCGGAGCCGCTGCCGCACGAAGTTCCCGCCAAGGTCTCGTGGTGGCCGGCGGCCGGCGGCACAGCCTTGGATGTGCGCGCCCTGTGGACGCCCGCGGCCTTTGCGCTATCCACCCCGGCCGGTTTCAGCCATTCCCTGCGCCGCGAGCGCATCCAGCTTGCGCCGCCCGTCCGGACGGAGCGCCCGGCCGCGGCGTTCCTGGACCCGGCGCCTGCCCGGCCGGTCGATCTTTCGAACGCCATGGCGATCCTCCGCCCGTCGGCCTCGTCTGCGCCGGGCGGGGCCCCGCGGTCGGCGGGCGTCTTTCCTCCCCGGGTGCCGGAAACGGATGAACCCCGTCTGGTGTTTCCCGATGGATGGGAATCGCGGCTGTTTTCCGGGATCGACCTGGAATTTGGCGGCTGGACGAACGCGGCGTGGAGCGCGCGGGTCGAGATGCGGTTCGATGCGAAAGGGGTCCCGGTTTCGGTCTTGCTGGCGCAAGCCAGCGGGCTGCCGGAATTGGACCGGCGGCTGGCCCGGTCGGCGACCGGCTGGCGGTTGCTGGAACCGGCGGCGCCCCGGACGGGGATTGTGGCTTGGAGCCGTCCGGCGCCGCCCGCTTCCACGGTCCCGGCTTCCGCCGCTGCGGAGAAGGGGGCGGAATGATCCCGCTTTCGCTGCCCGATTGGCTGTGGGTCTTCCTGGTCGCGAATCTTTCCGTGGTATTCGCCGCGACGCTTTATTATGCTGTCCGGCGGTATCGGTGGACGCCGCGGCATCGAGCCGCGCCGTTTATCTTCCGCTGCTCGGTCTGCGGCCACGTGTATCTGGACCGGCGGAACGTGCCGATGGCCGAATGCGGGAAATGCGGCACGATGAATGAAAGCGTAAAGAGTTTTT
>DMJA01000103.1 GCA_003451935.1 Verrucomicrobiota bacterium
GGCAACTTCCGCAAGAAAAACGAGCCGTTCTGGTGCCTGCGCGGCGCGAATTTCGAGATTCCGGCCGGGCGCACCATCGGCGTCATCGGCCCGAATGGCTCCGGCAAGAGTTCGCTGCTGGGCCTGACGGCCGGCACCATCACGCCCACCGAGGGCTGCGTCCGGACAAACGGACGCATCTCTTCGCTGCTCGAACTGGGCGCGGGCTTCCACCCCGATTTGAGCGGGCGCGAGAATGTATTCCTCAACGCGGCGCTCCTCGGCATCCCGCGCGAGGACGTGAAAAAGAAGTTCGACCGCATCGTGGACTTCGCCGATCTGCGCGACTTCATCGACATGCCGGTGAAGCACTACTCCAGCGGCATGTATGTCCGCCTCGGGTTCTCCGTCGCCGTCGAGGTCGATCCCGACATCCTGCTCATCGACGAAGTCCTCGCGGTGGGCGACATTTCCTTCCAGCTCAAATGCCTCGACCGCATCCGCGACTTCCAGAAGCGCGGCAAGACGCTCCTGTTCGTGAGCCATGCGCTGCAGACCGTCGAGGAATTCTGCCACGAGGCCTTCCTGATCCACCACGGCCAGTTGGTGGAACGCGGCGATCCGGGCGACGTCGTTCTCAAGTTCATCCGTTCCTACATGGGCGAAGGGGGCGGCCTCTATACGCAGGAATTCGGGACCCGCGCCGTCGAGTTTGGAAACGTGCGACTGCTGGATGCCGCCGGGAAGGACGCGATCACTTTCGAGACCGGCGGACCCCTGACGGTGGAAATCCCCTATGTGGCGCACCGCCGGGTCGAAAAGCCGGTGTTTGGCTTCTCGCTCAAGACCGGCAACGGCATGTACGTCTTCGGCAGCAACACGCAAATCCAGAAGTACGACCTTCCCTTCATCGAGGGCGAGGGGACGGTCCGGCTCGACCTCGGCCCGGTGCGCCTGATGCACGGCAACTATTTCCTGTCGCTCGCCATCCACTCGTGGGATCACGCCGAGCAGTTCCACCGCCGCGAAGACTGGTGGCCCTTCGCCGTGCGCAACCCCACCGGTGCGCTCGGCATGTTCCAGCTCGACAGCCGCTGGAGTTCCGGTGGCGTCGGAAACAACGGCTAATCCATCCAGGCCCCATCCAGGGAAAGCGAGATCGGCATGAGCATATCGAGATTGAACGCGATCGCGGCGGTGACGAACTACCGGGCGACGGCCCCGGCGCTGGATTTTTCGAAGACGCCGGCGAGCGAGATTTTCGGGTCGAACGTGTTCGACGACCGGGCGATGCAGGCGCGGCTGCCGAAGGCGGTGTACCAGGCGTTGCGGCGGACGATCGACAAGGGGGAGAAGCTGGATGTGTCGATCGCGGACGAGGTGGCGGTGGCGATGCGGGACTGGGCGATCGAGAAGGGGGCGACGCACTACGCGCACGTGTTCTATCCGCTGACGGGGCTGACGGCGGAGAAGCACGACAGCTTCCTGGAGCCGGACGGCAAGGGCGGCGCGCTGGCGGAGTTTTCCGCGAAGCAATTGATCAAGGGCGAGCCGGACGCGTCGAGCTTCCCGTCGGGCGGGATCCGGGCGACGTTCGAGGCGCGCGGCTACACGGCGTGGGACGTGACGAGCCCGGCGTACATTTTGGAAAACCCCAACGGCACGACGCTGTGCATCCCGACGGCGTTCTGCTCGTGGACGGGCGAGGCGCTGGACAAGAAGACGCCGCTGCTGCGGTCGATGCAGGTGCTGAACACGCAGGCGCAGCGGCTGCTGAAGATCTTCGGGCAGAAGGAGCCGGAGCGGGTGTTCGCGACGGCGGGCTGCGAGCAGGAGTATTTCCTGGTGGACCGCAACTTCTTCTTCGCGCGGCCGGACCTGATCAGCGCGGGCCGGACGCTCTTCGGCGCGAAACCGCCGAAGGGGCAGGAGATGGAAGACCAGTACTTCGGGGCGATTCCCGAGCGGGTGCTGGCGTTCATGCTGGAGGCGGAGCGCGAGCTATACAAGCTGGGCGTGCCGGTCAAGACGCGCCACAACGAGGTGGCGCCGGGGCAGTACGAGCTGGCGCCGGTCTATGAAAGCGCGAACGTGGCGGCGGACCACCAGTACCTGACGATGACGGTGCTGCAGCGGGTGGCGCAGAAGTACGGGATGGCGTGCCTGCTGCACGAGAAGCCGTTTGCGGGCATCAACGGGTCGGGCAAGCACCTGAACTGGTCGCTGGGGACGAAGAAGGCGAACCTGCTGGAGCCGGGCGACACGCCGCACGACAACATGCAGTTCCTGGCGTTTTGCGCGGCGGTGATCCGCGCGGTGGACAAGCATGCGACGCTGCTGCGGGCGTCGATCGCGCACGCGGGCAACGACCACCGGCTGGGCGCGAACGAGGCGCCGCCGGCGATCATTTCGATCTTCCTGGGCGACCAGCTGACGGAGGTGTTCGAGAACATCGCGAAGGGCGTCTCGGGCAAGGCGAAGGAGCCGGGGCATCTAACGGTGGGCGTGGACACGCTGCCGCCGCTGCCGAAGGACGCGGGCGACCGCAACCGCACGAGCCCGTTCGCGTTCACCGGAAACAAGTTCGAGTTCCGCGCCGTGGGTTCGAGCCAGTCGGTGGCGGGCCCGCTGGTGATCCTGAACACGATCATCGCCGATTCGATCAACTACATCGCGGGCGAGCTGGAGGCGGCCAAGGCGAAGACGCCGGCGGCGCTGGGCGCGGCGCTGCAGAAGACGATCCAGAAGATCATGAAGGAGCACGGGCGCATCATCTTCAATGGCGACGGCTATACCGAGGCCTGGCAGAAGGAGGCCGCCAAGCGCGGCCTCCCGAACGCCCGCAACACGGCCGAGGCGATCCCGGCGGCGCAGACGCAGGAAAACGACGACGTGCTGGCGCGGTTCGGCGTGCTGTCGAACCGGGAATTCCACAGCCGGAACGAGATCTATCTGGAGAAGTACGTCAAGGACGTGATGATCGAGGCGCGCCTGGCGTTCGAAATCGCCAAGACGATGATCTTCCCGGCGGCGGTGGAATACCAGAACCGGCTGGCGGAGGCGTCGCTGGCGCTGAAGGAGATGGGCAAGAAGCATTGCACCACGGTGCTGGACGAACTGTGCGGCTTGGCGGCGGACTTGCAGAAGCGTATGGAGGAATTGCGCCAGGCTATTGCGCACGAGGGCAACGGCGACGTGTCGGCGCATGCGCGGCATTGCCGGAGCCGGATCGTGCCGGCGATGGACGCGGTGCGCGCGGTAGCCGACCAGTTGGAGTGCGTCGTGGCCGACGACTTGTGGCCGCTGCCGACCTACCAGGAGATGCTGTTCATCAAGTAGGGCCCATGGTGTCGAAAAGCACGACATTGGGAGTTGCGCCGGCGGCGGCCGCCGCCGCCGACCGGCACTCGCGGGAACTGGAGCTGCTGGGCGAGATCAGCCGCCTGCTGGACCATGCCATCGACCTGCGCGAAGTGGCGGATCCGATGCTGGAGGCGCTGTCGTCGCACTTGGGCATGGAGTACGCGACGCTGACGCTGCTGAACCGCAAGACCGGGGAAATCCTGATCGAGGCCGCGCAGGGGCTGTCGGCGCAGCAGGCGCAGCGCGGGCGGTACCGGCTGGGCGAGGGCGTCACGGGCAAGGTCGTGCAGGACGGCAAGCCGATCGTGATTCCGCGGACCAGCGAATCGCCGCTGTTCCTGGACAAGACGCAGCGGGGCAAGCGCCCGGACGCGTCGTTCATCTGCGTGCCGATCAAGGTGGAGAAGGAAGTGGCCGGGGCGCTGAGCGCGGACCGGGCGTACGATCCGGCGGCGGACCTGCATCAAGACGTGCGGCTGCTGACGATCATCGCTTCGATGATCGCCCAGGCCGTGAAGCTGCGGCGCGCGGTGCAGGAGGACCAGGGCCGGCTGACGGAAGAAAACGCGCGGCTGAAGGCGGAGCTGAAGGAGCGGTTCCGCCCGGCAAACATCATCGGCAACTCGCACGAGATGCAGATCGTCTACGACCAGATCGCGCAGGTGTCGAAGAGCGCGGCCTCGGTGCTGATCGAGGGCGAGACGGGGACGGGGAAGGAACTGGTGGCGCACGCAATCCACTACAACAGCCTCCGGGCGGACAAGCCGTTCATCAAGGCGCACTGCGCGGCGCTGCCGGAGAGCGTGATCGAGAGCGAGTTGTTCGGTCACGAAAAGGGCGCGTTCACGGGGGCGCTGGGGGAGCGCAAGGGCCGGTTCGAGCTGGCGCACGGCGGTTCGCTGCTGCTGGACGAGATCGGCGAC
>DMJA01000150.1 GCA_003451935.1 Verrucomicrobiota bacterium
CGCTCAACATGACCCGAACTTGCATCCAATCGCAGATGCGCCCGTTCCGTCCCTCACATGGAAAAGGAGGATTGCGGGCGGGGGGGCGTAGGGCTATCCTGCCAAGCGGTCGGTTTGTATCGCCTACCGATGGATGGCCAGCGAGGAAAACGACGGAATGAAATCTCTGTTGCCGAAGGAAATGAAACCCCAAGGTGCCTGGGTCATGGCGGCGGTCGCCGCGACGCTGCTGGCGGCGGGCGGGCTCTTCGCGCGGTGGTCGGCGCTGCGCCAGGAGCAATGGATGCGGGAGGACCTGCTCCGCGATGCGCACCAGTTTGCGCTAACCCTCAACGTGGGCCGCATCGAAAATTTCGCGGGGACGGAATCCGACGCGTCCACGCCCGACTACCGGCGGCTCAAGCAGCAGCTCATCGCCGCCCGGCAAATCAATCCCGAGTGGGAATGGATCTATCTGCTGGGACGGAAGACGGATGGTCCGCCGTTCTTCTACATCGATTCCGGACCCGAGGGCGCGCCCAACACATCGACGCCGGGGCAGGCGTACAAAGAAGCTTCGGACGAGCTGACGGCCATGTTCGGGAACAGCCACGCGGTGGTCGAGGGTCCGTTGCCGGACCGGTGGGGAAACTGGGTCAGCGCGCTGGTCCCCCTGAAGGCGCCCCAAACGGGCCAGACCCTGGCGGTGCTGGGGATCGACGTGGATGCGGCAACCTGGATCCGGAAGCGGAACCAGGCGATGCAAGTTCCAGGACTGGCCACCTTGGCGCTGGTGGCGATCTGGCTGGCCGGAAACCTCCTGCTGGCCCGCCGGGCGCGGCTCGGGGATTGCCGGACCTGGGTCTGCCCCTATCTCGAAGCCATCCTGGCGATGGCCACGGGATTGGTCCTGTCGGCGCTCGCGGGGTGGCTGGTCCGGCAGGCGGAACTGCGCACCCGCGGGATGGAATTCCAACACGTAGTCCAAAGCGAAATCCAGCCGTTCCGCGACACCGCCGAAGAGCTGCGGGATCTGGTGATGAACGGAATCGCCGCGTTCATCGGGAGCGCCGAAAAAATCACCGGCGAGGAATTCCGGCAATACACCGCCCATCTGTTCAACGAGCAAGCCATCGCCTTCTGGGGCTGGGCGGACACGGTGGAGGCGGCGGACCGCGCCCCGTTCGAAGCCGACGCGGCCGGGCGGACCGGACGGGCGGACTACCGGATCTGGGAACCGGGCGGCACCGGGGCCTCCGCGGCGGCCGGCGAGCGCGAACGATATTTCCCGATCGTCCACCTGCAGACGCGGGGACAGAATCCGTCGCTTTTCCTTGGCTACGACCTCGGTGAAACCCCCGCCCTCCAGTTGGAAATGGAAACGGCCCTCCAGACCCAGCGGCCGACGGCCCTCTCCGCCGACCCCCTCCTCCTGCGGACGTTGTACAAGAAAAACGGCATCCTGCTGGTCCGCCGGATGTCGAAACCCCGCCCCGACGGCCGGGTGAACGGGCTGGTCATTGCGGGGCTGGACATTGATCGCTGGCTGCAAACGAGCCGGAATCTCACCCCCTACGCCCAGCCGCTGGCGACCCTCGACCTGCTGGAGCTGCGCGACGGCCAACCGCCGCTTTGGCTGGGTTCGACGGACAGCCGGACGGTGCCGCCGGTCGGCGGCTTGGGTTCCCTGCCACCGCAAACCATCGTCCAGCCCCTGCTGATTTTCGGCAAGGCCTATGCCATCGTGGCGCGGCCGACGACGGCCTTCTCCGCCACGCTCGTCTCGAATGTCGGAGCGACGGTGTTGATCGGCGTGGCGCTGTCGGCCTTCGTGGCCGGGCTGCTGGGATTCTCCGTCCGGCGCCAGACCCGCCTGAACCAGCTGCTGAAGGACCAGGCCCGCAAGCTGGCCGAGAGCTCGCACCACTTCCACCTGCTGGCCGAGAACAACCGCATCGCCACCTGGGAGATCGATGCCCAGGGCCTTTATACCGAAATGAACGACATCTTCGGGGACATCCTCGGCTATCGGCCGGACGAGCTGGTCGGCCAGGTCCATTTCTACGACCTGACTCCGGCAGAAGACCGCGAGAAGGTCAAGGCGGCGGCCTTCGCCACCATGGCCAAAGCGGCCCCCATCCGGGACCTGGTCCACCCCGTGAAGAACAAGGCGGGCGGAACGATCTGGGCCCTCACCAATGGAATTCCCGTGCGGGACGACGCCGGCCGCATGACGGGCTATTGGGGCACCAGCATCGACATCACCGAGCACAAGCGCAACGAGGATATGCTGGCCCAGCTGGCCCGCGAGAAGCAGATGGCCGCCGAGCGCTACGCGGCGCTGATCCGGGCCTCGAACACCGGGGCGTGGGAATACAACGGCCAGACCCGGCAATTCTGGTGCAGCCCGGAATACTTCACCCTGCTGGGCTACGATCCGGCCGACTTCGATCTGCCGGAGGCGGAGCGCACGGCCCAGACGCTTTGGCTGGACCTGATCCATCCGGGCGACCAGGATGCCGCCCTCGGCCATCTCACCAGCTACCTGCTGGAACCCGGCCCGTTCTACGACACCCGCTACCGCATGCGGCGCAAGGACGGCACCTGGGCCTGGATCTGGGCGCGCGGGCAAATGGTGGCGGGCCACGACGGCACCCCGGGCGGCCTGATGCTCGGCACCCATATCGATGTCACCGCGAGCATGCGCACCGAGGAAGCCCTGCGCGAAAACGAGCAGAAATACCGCATGCTGGCGGAAGGCATGAAGGACGTGGTCTGGATCGCCGACGTCGAGGCCGGCCGTTGGCTCTACATGAGCCCCTCGGTCGAGAAGATGCTCGGCTACACGGCCGAGGAGATCCTCGCCCATCCCATGGGGGCCGACGTCGTTCCGGAACAGCGCGACGGGCTGTTCGCGCAGGTCCGCCAGCACCTCCCCGAATTCCTTGCCGGCCAGATCCCGGCCGACACGTTCTTCGCCAACGACATCGACCAGGTGCGCAAGGACGGATCCGTCGTCCATACCGAGGCGGTCTGCCGCTTCTGGCGGAACGAACAGACCGGCCGCGTCGAGCTGCACGGCACCACGCGCGACATCACCGACCGCCAGCGGGCCGAAGAGGCGCTGCAGGAGAACCAGGAGCTGTTCGCGCAGTTCATGAGCCATTCCCCCGTCTATGCGTTCATCAAGGAAGTCACGGCCACCGAAAGCCGGGTCCTGATCGCCAGCGAGAATTACAAGGACATGATCGGCGTCCCCGGGTCGCAGATGCGGGGCAAGACCATGGCGGAGCTGTTCCCCCCCGAATTCGCGGCCAAGATCACCGCCGACGACTGGGCCGTCGCGTCCAAGGGCGAGGTGCTGAAACTGGACGAAGAGCTGAACGGCCGCCACTATGTCACGATCAAGTTCCCGATCGTCCAGGCCGGGAAGACCCTGCTGGCGGGCTACACGATCGACATCACCGACCGCAAGCGGGCCGAAGCGGCGCTGGAAACCGCCGTGGAACGCTACGACCTGCTGGCCCGGCAGAACCGCGTCGTCACTTGGGAGCTCGACCTCGAGGGGCGCTACGTCGCCGTCAGCGACATGTCCACCGCCGTTTACGGCTACCGGCCGGACGAGGTGGCCGGGAAGATGTATTTCTACAGCCTGACTCCGGAGGCGGACCGCGAGGAATTCAAACGGCTGGGCCTCGAAATCATGCGGAAGGGCGAACCCGTCAACGACCTCCTCAATTCCGTCATCACCCAGTCGGGCCAGATCATCTGGGTGTCCAGTTGCGGCGTGCCGATCCGGGATGCGCAGGGGAACCTGACGGGCTATTGGGGCACCGACACCGACATCACCGATCGCAAGCTGGCGGAGGAGGCCCTGCACGAGAGCGAGCGGAAATTCCGCGCCTTGACGGAGACCATGAAGGACGTGGTCTGGATCGTGGACGTCGAGACGCTCAAGTTCATCTACATCAGCCCGTCGGTCGAAAAGCTGCGCGGCTTCACGCCCGCGGAGGTCATGGCCGGCACCGTCGCCAACTCCCTGGAGCCGGGGCAGCTGGAGAAGCTTTCGGGCCTGCTGCGCGAGAACGCCGCCAAGTTCATGAAGGGCGAAATCACGTCCGACACGTTCTTCACCCTCGAGCTGCAGCAGCCCCGCAAGAACGCCTCCCCCATCACCACCGAGGCCATTGTCCGGTTTTCGCTGAACCCGCAGACCGGCAAGCTCGAGCTGCACGGGGTCACGCGCGACATCACCGAACGCAAGCGCGTCGAGCAAGACTACCGCACGCTGTTCCTGAACATGATCGAAGGGTTCGCCCTGCACGAGATCGTCTGCGACGAAAAAGGGGAGCCCGTTGACTACCGGTTCCTGGCGGTGAACCCCGCCTTCGAGCGCCTGACGGGGCTGAAGGCCGCGGACATCGTCGGCAAGACCTCCCGGGAAGTCCTGCCCGGCCTGGACCGAAGCTGGATCGAAACCTATGGCAACGTGGCCCTGACCGGCCTGCCCGCGTTCTTCACCAACTTCTCCGCGCCGCTGGGCCGGCATTACGAGGTGGCGGCCTTCCAGCCGGCGCCGGGCCAGTTCGCCTGCATCTTCAGCGACGTCACCGAACGCCAGCTCGCCGAGAACGAGCTGCTGGAAAGCCGCCGCCAATATGCCACCCTGGTGAACAACCTGCCCGGCATGGCCTACCGCTTCAAGAACCCGCCGGACTGGACGCTGAAATTCGCGAGCCCGGGAAGCCTCGAACTGACCGGCTACGCCCCCGAAGACCTCGTGGACAACAAGACCATCGCCTATGCCGACCTCATCCTTCCCGAATTCCGCAAGGAAGTGCGGGCGGAATGGCAGCGGGCCCTCCGGGAGCACCGCCGCTACGAAGGGGAATACCCGATCGCCACCCGCTCCGGCGAAGTCCGGTGGGCGTGGGAACAGGGCGAAGGCATCTACGACGAGAAGGGCCAGGCCGTCGCGCTGGAAGGCTTCATCGCCGACATCACCGCGCGCAAGCAGGCCGAGGCCGAACGCGAACGCCTGATGCGGGCCATCGAGCAGTCCGGCGAAACCATCGTCATCACCGACACCCAGGGCGCGATCCTCTACGTGAACCCCGCCTTCACCCAGATCACCGGCTACGCCCGGGAGGAGGTCCTCGGCCAGAACCCGCGCATCCTCTCCAGCGGCAAGCACGATGCGGCCTTCTACCGGCAGATGTGGCAGACCCTGGAGAAGGGCCAGACCTGGGAAGGGCAGATCATCAACAAGCGCAAGGACGGCTCGTTCTACACCGAACAGGCCGCCATCTCGCCCGTGCGCGACGCCGCGGGCCACATCGTCCATTTCGTGGCCGTCAAGCGCGACATCACCCGGCAGCTCCGCGACGAGGCGGAAAAGGAGGCCTTGCACACCCAGCTCGCGCATGGCCAGAAGCTGGAATCCATCGGGCGCCTCGCCGGCGGCGTATCGCACGATTTCAACAACATGCTCCAGGCCATTCTCGGCTATACCGAGATGGCCCTGGAACAGGTGCCCGCCGGACAGCCCCTGCATGCCGACCTCCTGGAAATCCAGAAGACGGCGCAGCGGTCCGCCGCCCTCACCCGCCAGCTCCAGACCTTCGCCCGCAAGGAAGCCGGAACGCCCCAGGTGATCGATCCCAACGAGGCCGTCGGAGGCTTGCTGAGCCTGCTTCGCCGGCTGATTGGCGAGGGCATCCGCCTGGATTGGAAACCGGGCCCGGACATCGGCGCGGTGAAGATCGACCCCGGCCAGTTCGACCAGATCCTGACCAATCTGTGCATCAACGCCCGCGATGCCGTCGGACCGGCCGGCCACATTGTCATCCAAACCGCCTCCGCCACCATTGCCCGCCCCAACGCCCGCCGGAAGGACGACCTGCCGAACGGCACCTACGTCGTGCTGTCCGTCCAGGACAACGGCACCGGCATGGAGCCGGACGTGATCGAACACATCTTCGAACCGTTCTTCACCACCAAGCCCGCCGGAAAAGGCACCGGCCTGGGCCTGGCCACCCTCTATGGCATCGTCAAGCAGAACGGCGGCGACGTCCTCGTGGACAGCAAGCCGGGCAAGGGCTCCACCTTCCACATCTATCTGCCCCGCCATGAAGGGAAGGCGACGGCGCACGCAAAGCCGGCGCGTTCGACGGAAGCCCCGGCCGGCGCCATGGACAAAACCATCCTGCTGGTCGAGGACGAGGAAACCATCCTCCGGACCACCCGCCGGATCCTCGAAACCCTGGGCTATCAGGTGCTCCCCGCCAATTCCGCCCAGGAAGCCCTGCGGCTGTTCGAGAAACACAAGGCCCGGATCGACCTGCTGGTCAGCGATGTGATCATGCCGGAAATCAACGGCCCCGAATTGACGCGGCGCCTGCTGAAAATCAACCCCAAGCTCCGGCACCTGTTCATCTCGGGCTATACCGCCAATCTGCTGGCCGAACAGGGATTCGGCAACAATCTGGATTTCATCCAAAAGCCGTTTTCGCGCAAGGCCCTCGCGGACAAGGTGCAGGAAATCCTGGCGAAGAAGTAGCGCATTTCACGGCCGGGAAACCGCCGCCGGATTCCGGGTCCGCACGCCCAATCGTCCTCGCCATCGGGATTGATATCGCTTTCGATTGCGAGGGCGATAGCCCCTCCCCGAAAATTCCGCAGCCGCTCCTATACCGGAAACAGCCCGGCTCGGCAGGGACGCCTCGCCCCATCCAGAAACTGAATTTGAAGGCTTGAGGTAGGGCGAACCCTCCGGGTG
>DMJA01000012.1 GCA_003451935.1 Verrucomicrobiota bacterium
TTCCTTGAACTGGCGGCGCACTTCTTCGACCATCGCGAAGGCCGCCTGGCCCACGGCCTTCATTGCGAAGGCCGAGAACAGGAACGGCATCATGGCGCCGGTCAGCAGGCCGGCCATGACCTTCGGATCGGTGATGTCGATGACGTCGAGGTGCACCGTCTCGCGGAACGCCGCAAACAAGGCCAGGGCCGTCAGCGCGGCCGAACCGATCGCGAAGCCTTTGCCGATGGCCGCCGTGGTGTTGCCCACCGCGTCGAGCNNGATCGGCCCGTAGGCGTCCACCGCGAGCTGGATGCCGGTCGTGGCCAGCATGCCAAGGCCGCCCAGCGCGATGCCGTAGAGGCCCGCGAAGTAGTAGCAGGCGATGACCGCCGCCGACAGCACCACCACCGGCGCCGCCGTCGAAATCATGCCCACGCCCAGGCCCGCGATGATGTTCGTGGCCGCTCCGGTTTCGGAAGCGTCCGCGACGCTGTTGGAGGGGCCCTTGCCTTCCGCCGTGTAGTATTCGGCCAGCAGGCCGATGATCGCGCCCGCCACCAACCCGACCACGGTCGCCAGGAACACGCCGCCGCTCGTGCAGGTCAGCGCGGTCGCACCGGCCACGGCCGAGGCGATGTTGAACTCGCCCGGCAGCATGCGCTTGCAGATGAAATAGGTCGCCACGGCCATGATGATGCACGCGCCAAACGTGCCTTGGTTCAAGGCCGTCTGGGGATTGCCGCCTTCTTTCGTCCGCACGAAGAAGGTGCCCGCGATGGAGAACAGGATGCCCGCTCCCGCGATCACCAGCGGCAGCAGGATGAAGGTGAGGTCCTTGACGCCGTTGACCGTGATCGTCGCGCCCAGCACCATGGCCGCCACGATGGCGCCCACGTAGGACTCGAACAGGTCCGCACCCATCCCCGCCACGTCGCCCACGTTGTCGNNCCGACGTTGTCGCCGACGTTATCGGCGATGGTGGCGGGGTTGCGGGGATCGTCCTCGGGGATGCCCGCTTCGACCTTGCCGACCAAGTCCGCGCCCACGTCTGCGGCCTTGGTGTAGATGCCGCCGCCCACGCGCGCAAACAACGCGATCGAACTGGCGCCCATCGAGAAGCCCGTCAGGATCGGCAACACGGTCGCCTTGATCACGTCCACGTCCACCCCGAATCGCTTCAGCAGCACCAGCAGGGTGATCGTCAGACCGGCCAACCCCAGGCCCACCACGCTCATGCCCATCACCGCGCCGCCCGAAAACGCCACCTGCAGGGCTTCGGCCAGGCCTTTGCGGGCCGCATTGGTCGTGCGCATGTTCGCCGCCGTGGCCACCCGCATCCCGAAAAAGCCCGACAGCGCCGAACAGAACGCGCCGAACACGAATGCCAGCGAAACCAGCCGCACCGGCCCTTGATTGATGGCGGCCAGCACACCGGCCACCACGATGACGAAGATGGCCAACACCTTGTATTCGCGCCGCAGGAAGGCCATGGCGCCTTCGCGGACCGCCGCCCCGATCTCCAGCATGCGGGGCGTGCCCGGATCTTGGCGGTTGATCCACTGCGTCTTCCACCAAGCGAAAAGAAGGGCCACTATTCCGCAGCCTAAGGCCGCATAGAGCAGGTTGTTCGTCGTGTTCATGCTAAAACGTTTCTCCTGTTTGTTTTTAAATCAACTGTGGGCAGGGTATGGATTCTCCCCCCCTCCTGTCAAACCCGAAGCGACCCCTCACATCAAATCGCCGATCTTGCCCCCGAAAAGGATTTCCAGCCCGATGCGGATCGAAGGCCGCGCCTGATACCGATCCTCCTTGGGAAATTGGATTTGCGGCGTGATCGTGTAGTAGATCCATTTCCGGTACAGCGCATCCCGCCACGTGATGTTCAGCAACGAATCGTCCCATACCCAGTCCGAACTCGTCAGGTGCGGAAAAACGCTCGCCTGCGCCACCCACCCCCGGCCCCTCCCGGATCGGAGCCAGGCAAACCGGAAGCTTTGTTCGAACTCCACCCCATCCAATCCTTCCGACGATCGCTCCGCCGTGCGGATCTGGAACAACTTGCGTTCGCCCACCGGTTTCGTCCAGCTCAACGTAATCTGTTGCCCGAACCCCTCGTCGCTATAATAGACTCCGCGCGGATTCAGGCAGAGCCGCCCGCCCGATTCATCTTCCCTCTGCCAGCGCCATTCCAGCGCCGTGTACACCACCGGATTCGCTTCCCGCCACCGCAGCCCCCCCCCCACCTCCAGTTGGCTGTCATGGACCGTCCGCAGCATGGTCCGCAATCCAAGCCGCGTATCGGATTCCTGCTTCATCGGATCCAGGCCCGGCAGCTCGTCCCGCCCCGCGTTGTCCAGATACAAATGAAGCTTCCGCTCAAGCCCCGGCATCGCCATGTCCGCACGGAACCGCACCTTGAAATCGAAATCCTTCTCGCGGCTCCTCCCCCCCTCCCGCGCCATGATCCGCAGCTTGAAGGTCGACAGTTCGGGGTCGTACGGCGCATCCTCCGCCAGCCACCTCGTATCCACCCGCCGCACGGCGTTGTCCATCCAGCGGTAGCAGCGGTCGTGGGCGTCGTCCACCCATCGGGTGAACCGGTTCTGGCGCTGGATGAAGGATTCCTTCTTGCCCCGCTGCGCCTTCAGTTCCTTCGACTGCAGCTTCCGCACAAGCACGTTGTCCGGATCCAGCTTCAGCGGGCCGGCCGCCGCCGATTTCGCTTTCTTCTTCGCTGGCGGGGTTTTCTTGGCCGTCTGTTGGGGAGCTGGCTTCTTGGCGACCTTCTTCTTGGCGGCCGGCGGAGCCCCCGCGGCTTTCTTCGCCGGCGAATCCTTTGCCGGCGTCTTCCCGGCATGGGCGCATCCCGGCCCCGCCAGCGCCAGCGTCAAAAAA
>DMJA01000162.1 GCA_003451935.1 Verrucomicrobiota bacterium
GAGGAATGCATGCTCGCCGCCAACCAGGCCGTCGCGCAAAAAGTGTTCGCCGCGCGCATCCCCGGCATCTACCGCGTCCACGATGAACCGTCCGACGACCAGTGGGCGCGCATGGCCGACGAACTGCGCGCGCTGGGCCACCGAACCGCGCCCGAAGATGCGCAGGATCTCAACCGCATCGTCCGTTCTGTTTTCGGCAAGCCGGAGCAGTACATGGTCACGCTGACCCTGTTGCGCAACATGAAGCGCGCAACCTACGAGGCGGAATCCCGCCCCCACTTCGGGCTCGGCTTCACCCACTACGCGCATTTCACCTCCCCCATCCGGCGCTATCCCGACCTCGTCCTGCACCGCATCCTCGTCGGCATCGAGGAAGGCCGCCGGACGCCCGCCTATTCCGCCGCCGAAATCGAGAAGCTCGCCATCCACTGTTCCGACACCGAGCGCGAGTCGTCCGAGCTCGAAAGCCAGTCCATCCAGATCAAGCGCATCCGCTATTTCGCCACGCTTCTGGAAAAAGGCGAGACCGGCCCCTTCAAGGGCACGGTCATCTCGCTGAATCCCAAGGGGCTCATCGTCGAACTCGCCGATTCCCTCCAGCAGGGCATGCTGCCCTACTCCGCCCTCGGCGGGGAACGCTACTTCGTCTCCGACGACGGCTATTCCGCCGGCGCGCGGAAGGGTTCCCCCTATCGCCTTGGCCAATCCATCGAAGTCGGCCTCGCCGCCGTGGACGAAACCCTCAAGCGCGTGGACTTCTTCCTGCCCGGCGCCGAGCGGCGCCACGGCCACCGGGACCGCCAACTTCTCCGGCATCCAAGCGCGGGGAATCCCCGCAGCCACGCGCACAAACCCATGGGCAAACCGGCTGGAAAATCCGGAAATAAATCCCCCGCAGGCCCGAAAAAATCCCCGCATCAAAGGAGATACGCGAAATGAAAAAGAGGACCCTGTTGATTCTTGCGGCGGCCGTCGCGATGCCGCTGGCTGCGTTGGCCGCCGACGCCACGCTCTATGCCGACGTCCTGTCCGCCTATGTGTTCCGCGGACTCGTCGGCAACGATGAGGCCGTCTTCCAGCCCGGGCTCAATGTCAGCGGCCCCCTGGGCCTCGGGTATAGCCTTTGGACCAGCATGAACCTGACGGACAACGAGGCGGCCTGGTATCCCGACACCGCCGGGGAATGGGGCGAACTCAATCTGGGACTCAATTGGACCCTCCCGTGGGAAGGCCCTGTCAGCCTGACTCTCGGCGGCACCTATTTCGTCTATCCGCAGGACGCCAGCCAAGTGGACGAGGACGGCAACGCCTCCAAAGCCCCCGCCGATGGATCCTATGAAGTCTATGCCAAGGCCGCCGCCGACGGCTTCCTGCTCTCCCCCTCCATCCAGTTCTGCCATGACTTGGACAACACGGACGACTGGATCGTCCTGTTGGGCATCGCCCAGAGCTTCGACCTGATGGACCAGCTTTCGCTCGCCCTCGGCGCCTCCCTCGGCGTCGCGGGCGACTATTATGTCGCCGACAACTACGGTTCCGATTCCGGCGCGGCCCTCACGCATGCCCAGTTCGATGCCGGCCTGAATTATGCGCTGAACGAGCAGGCTTCCATCGGGCTCAAGGGCTCCTTCAGCTCGATCCTCGACGGCGATGTCCGCGACGACATCGAGGCGGAAGGCTTCTACCCCGAAGTGGATCTCTTCTACGGTGGCATCACCGCCGGGTACTCGTTCTGATCGGCCGCCCCCCGGCACAAATCCAAACGCCCCGCAGACCTGCGGGGCGTTTTTATTTCCAAACTCCTTCGCACATCCGCCCGCACGTTTTGCAACGCCCGTCCGCGTCCATGGCGATCTTCCGCGCGGCGAACCCCTCGCGATCGATCAGGCGCGCACCGCAATCCGGACAGAAAGTCGCCGTTGCGTCCTCTTCGCCGCGCACGTTCCCGACATAGACATGGCGCAGTCCGTTTTCCTTGGCCTGCTTCCGCGCGCGCTGCAAGGTCTCCACCGGCGTGGGGGGAAGATTCCGCATCTCCCCGTCCGGATGGAACGCGCTGAAGTGCAGCGGCGTGCCTTCGCCCAGATGCTCCGCCACCCATGCCGTCAATTCGTCGATTTCCTGCTCGGAATCGTTCTCGCCCGGAATCAGCAGCGTCGTCACTTCGAGCCAGCAGCCGGTCTCGTTGCGGATCGCCTCCAGCGTCTCCAGCACCGGCGCGAGCCGCGCACCGCACAGCTTCCGGTAGAAATCGTCGCGAAACGATTTCAAATCCACGTTCGCCGCATCCATTTTCCGGAAGAACTCCACCCGCGATTCCTCCGAGAAATAGCCCGATGTGACCGCCACCATCCGGAGATCCCTTTCATGGCAGGCATCGGCGATGTCCATCGCATATTCCGCCCAGACCGCCGGCTCGTTGTAGGTCGCCGCCACCGAAGGGATGCCTTCTTGGACCGCCACGCGCGCCACCTCTTCCGGCAATACCGGCTTTCGCGCCGGAACAGCCCCCCCTTCGGGATGGCTCAATTCCCAGTTCTGGCAAAAGCGGCACGACAGGTTGCAGCCCAGCGTTCCCAGCGAAAGAACCGGCGTCCCGGGCAGGAAATGGTTCAGCGGCTTCTTTTCGATCGGATCCACGTGCATCGCGACCGGCCAGCCCCAGGTCTCGGCCATCAGCGTGCCTCCATGGTTCACGCGCCCAAAACACCGGCTGCGCGCTCCCTCGGGAATCCGGCACCGGTGCGGACAAAGCCCGCACAGGACGGCACCGTTCTCCGCCGCTTTCCAGAAACGCGCGGGTTTCATATGCCGCTCGCCTTGCCTTTCTTCGCCAGCGCCTGCTCCACGGCCTTCCAGACCAACCGCGCGCAGTGGATCCGCGCCGGATACTGCTCTAGGCCGTTCCAGGCTTGGAAATCGCCCCACTCCTCCTCGAAGCCCGCACGCCCGATGCGGGCCGCGAAGGCCGCCGCCATCGTCGCCATTTCGGTGGGCGTCTTGCCCTCCAGCCTTTGGGCCGCCATCGAAGCCGATGCGGCACTTACGACGCACCCATGCAGCTCGTGGGTCAGCCGGGCCAGCGTGCCCTCCGGTGTCCATTCGAGTTTCACGCGGATTTCATCCCCGCAGGCGGTGTTGAACGCTTCGGCATCCTCCGTCCCGCGCGGCACGCTTCCCGCGCCATGCGGTTTCTTCGCATGCGCCAACAGCGCCGCCTGGTAAAGGCCGGTCACGTGAACAACTCCCGGGCCGCCCTCACGCCCTCCAGCAGGCGGCGGACTTCATCCCGCGTGTTGTAGGGCGCGAAGCTGACCCGCACCGCCGATTCGATCCCCAGGCGCCGCATCAACGGCTGCGCGCACATATGCCCCGCCCGCACGGCGATGCCGCGGCCATCGAGCACCTGCGCCACGTCGTGCGCATGCACCCCCTCCACGCTGAAGCTGACCAGGGAGACCCGCCCCTCTGCCGGCCCCCAGACCGTCACTCCCGGCAGCGCGGCCAATTGCTGCGCCGTTTCCCGCGCAAGATCCGCCACGTATCCATGGGCGGCCGCCGGCAGCGTCCGCACCCATCCGATGGCCTCCCCCAGCCCCACCGCGCCCGCTACGTTCGGCGTGCCGCCTTCGAAGCGATACGGAACCTCCGCCCACGTCGCGCTCCGCTCGTCCACGCGCGCAATCATTTCGCCGCCCAACATCAGCGGGTCCATCTGCCCGAGCAATCCGCTCCGGCCCCACAACGCGCCGATGCCCATCGGTCCATACATCTTGTGCCCCGAGAACGCGAAGAAATCGCAGTCCATCGCCGCCACATCCACCGGCAGATGCGCCACCCCCTGCGCCCCGTCCACCAGGACCTGCGCCCCGGCCCCGTGCGCCGCATCGCAGATGGCGCGCACATCGTTCACCGCGCCCAGCACGTTCGACACCCACGCCACGGCCACCCACTTCGCCTTGCGGGCGGCGAGCCCCTTGCGGAATGCCGCCAAATCGAGCCGCCTTTCCGGAGTCAGCGGGATGACCTTCAAGGTCGCGCCGAGGCGTTGGACCGCCTGCTGCCACGGCACCCAGTTGCTGTGGTGCTCCATCGCCGACACCCACACTTCGTCGCCCGGCCCGATCTCCCGGCGCGCCAGCCCCGCGGCCACCAGGTTGATTCCCGCCGTCGTCCCGCTGGTGAACACGACCTCCTCGGGCGCAGCCGCCCCGATAAACTGAGCCACCGCCGCACGCGCCCCCTCGTAGGCCGCCGTCGCCTCCGCCCCCAGCCGGTGTACGCTCCGGCGCGTATTCGCGTTGTGCTGCCGGTAGAAGCGATCCATCGCCTGCAGCACCGGCTCGGGCCGCTGCGTGGTCGCCGCGTTGTCCAGCCACGCGATTTCGCGGTTCAGGATGGCGAACATCCGCCGGACCGCGCCCGGATCGAATCCGCCCTGCTCCTTTTCCACTTCCGGTTGCCGGCTCATTGCACTTTGCCCTTGGGCATCATCATGCTACAGTCCCCGTCCATGCGCAAGAATATCGGCTGGCAGGAAAAAACCGACGACGCCAAGTACCAGATCCGCGTCATTTTCGACGGCGGCGGCAAGCTCCTTTGGCGCCGCATCTCGAAGGCCATGGAACGCTGGGAACCCTTCGAACCCACCCCCGAACACTGGCAGATCCTGCTCGAAAAGACCAAGGCCCGCTATGTCCGCCGCCAAGCCCCCTACAAGGACTTGCAGCTCATCGAGCGGCGCGCCGCCGAAAACCCCGTGCCCCCGGAACCGTGAGACAGGTCGCCGCCATCGTCCTGCTGGCCTTGCGCAACGCCTTGCGCTCGCGCGTCATCCTCGTCCTCTTCGCCCTGCTCCTCGCCGCCGGATTCCTGCTGCCCCTGACCATCCGCAGCGATGGCACGCCCGACGGCCTCATCCGCATCCACCTCGCCTACACCCTCGGCATCGCCACCTTCCTGCTCACCCTCGCCACCCTCTGGGCTGGATGCGCCGCCATCTCGCAGGAAGCCGACGACAAAACCCTCCAGCTCCTCCTCGTCAAACCCGTGCCGCGCTTCCGCATCTGGCTTGGCAAGTGGATCGCCCTGCTCCTCATCGACGCCCTGCTCCTCGCTCTCGTCGGTGCCTTGGCCGCCGCCACCCTCCAGATAAAACTCCGCCGCGGCGGCTTCGATCCCGCCGGCCTCGCCGACGCGCGCCAAACCACCCTCGCCTCCCTCGAAACCATTCGCGCCCCCCTCCCCGACATCGAAGCCGACATCCGCGCCGAATATGATTCCCTCCGCGCGCGCCGCGCCCTGCCCGGAAACCTCTCCGAAAAATCCGCCCTCGATTCC
>DMJA01000120.1 GCA_003451935.1 Verrucomicrobiota bacterium
GCGCGGCCCGGCCGCCCCCCCGCCCTGCGCATCGTGCTGGGCGAAGGCCGCAACCGCCACATCCGGCGCATGCTTGAAGTCCTTGGCCTGCGCGTGAAACGCCTTCGCCGCATCCGCATCGGCACCCTCACGGAAGCCGACCTGCGCGGCAAGCCCCTGCGCGAACTTTCCCCCGCCGAACTCGCCCGCCTGGATTCCGGACGCTGAGCCTTACCCCTTGACGGGGCATCCCGCGGCCTTGGCGATGGCCTCGCCGGAAAGAACGCCGGCCCGCAGGATTTCCACCCCTTCGGGCCCGACCTTCACGACCGTGCTGGGCACGCCCCCCGCCACCGGTCCCGCATCCAGCGCCAGCGACACGTGCGGCGCCAGCGCCGCCCATGCCTCCTGGGCCGTTGGCGCCGGCGGTTCGCCGCTGCGGTTCGCGCTCGTCACGGCCGGCACCACCCCCCGGAGTTCCCGCAGCCACGCCAGCGCCACGGGATGGTCCGGCACGCGGAATCCATTCCAGCCCCCGGTTGCGGTTTCCAGCACCATCGTCAGCGGCCCCGGCCAGAAGGCCGCCGCCAGCCGTTCGGCGATTTCGTCCACGCGCACGCCCGCGGCGCGCACGGATCCGATGCCGTCCGCAAAAAGCGCCATGCGCTTGGATTCGTCCCGACCCTTGGCTGCGTAGAGCCGCGCCAGCGCCGCCGGCGAATCCGCGCGCGCAGCCACGCCATAGACCGTCTCGGTCGGAATCACCACCAATTCCCCCGCGCGCACGGCGTCCGCCGCCCGCCGGATGTTTTCCGCCGTCGCCGGTAAAATCCCCGTTGGCGGCTCAGGGCTGGCCGGCATAGCCGAGCGCCTTCAGGCCCAGCAGCACGTCCGTCGCCCGGCGCAGATAGGTGTCGTTCCGGGTGCGGTCGCGCAAGGCCTTGTCTTCCTTCTCCTCGTCGGAGAGCATCTTGCCCTTGCGCAGCACCGGCGCCTCCGGCTCATAGACCGTCTCGTCCAGCGCCGAATCGGTGATGAGCACATCGGGAACCACGCCGCCCGCGCCCGCATAGACCGCGCCATCCGCCGTCTGGAGCTGGCGCGTGGCCAGCAGCGCGTAGCGGCCCGTGGACAGCTTGCGGGGTTCGCGGATCAGGGGATCGCCCGCCGTTTCGCGGCCGATGATCATCGCGCCTTTCACGCCGCCGCCCAGCACCGCCGCCAGCAGTTCCGCCGCGCCGGTCGTCTCCTCGTCCACCAGCACCATCAGCGGCATCCGCGATTCCGGCGCGGCCAGGGCCTTCACGGAGGCGATCTCCTTGCCTTGGCGGTCCGTCATCGAATACAGCCGCTCGCCTGGAGCCGCGAATCCCGCGGCCACGGCGGGGATCTCCTCCGCCGCCGACCCGTTCGCCCCGCGCAAATCCAGGATCGCGCCGAACAGGCCGGACGCCTGCCACTTCTCCAGCGCCCCGGCGATCTCCGCGCCCGCGCCGGGGAAGATCCCCGCGGCCCGCATGTAGCCGATGCCCGCCGGCAACTCCTCCACATCCGTCAACGAAGCCTCCTCGCGACGCACACGCTCGACGGATACCACGCGGCTTTTCGCATCCACCGCGCGCACGCCGATCTCCAGCACGGCCTCGTCGCCCTCGGACAGCATTCCGCGCACGAATTTCAGGCTCGCGCCGGTCAGCACATTGCGATCCCCCACTTTTTCAATGAGTTCGCCCGGCAGGATCCCGGCGACCGCCGCCGGGGAATCCGCCCGCACCGCCGCCACCTTGGGCAAGCCGTCCACGACCGCCACCAGGGTCAGCCCCATATCCCATTCGCGGGCGGACATCCGCCGCGAACGGGCCGCCAGCCCGGCCTCGTCGAGGAAGACCACCGAAGGCTCGCTGGCGCGGATCAGCGCTTCCAGCAGCGCCTCCCTCGCCACGCCGTTGGATGGCGCCAGTTGGTTTTCCTCCAGCAGCCGCGCCCCTTCCTCGATGACTCCGCACAAGCCATCGGCCCAATCCCCGGCGACGGCGGCAGAGGCCGCCGCATCCGCGGCCTCCGGAACCGCCTGCGCCATCGCATGGACGGCCAACCACATCCCCGCGGCGCACAGTGCCGCCCCCCTCTTGATTGCCCGTTCCATGAAAGGCCTTTCCTCTTGGCGGCTTAGAAGTTGACGCCGAGACCCAGCGAAATCGCCGTGTATTCGTTTTCGATGCCGGCCACGCCCTCGTCCCCGCCGGTCTCGCCCGAGGCGTCGGTCACTTCCATGTCGCCGACAATCAGGTCGATCGCCTGGTAATCCAGCGCGGCCGTGAGGAACAAGCCCCGGAAGGAACCCTGCGTGAAATCATACCGGGCCTCCAGGCCGAAACCGATCATGTCGCCTTCTTCGAACGTCTCCTTGAAGTGCAACTCCCGCGCCACATGCTCGTCCCAATCCGTCGCCGACACGAGGGGGCTCCAGGTCAGATGGCCAGAAACCGTAAAGTTGTCCAGCTTCCAATCCGCGCTCGCGCCCAGATACGGCATCCGGAATTCCTGCTCGTAGTTGATCATGTTGTCCCCGCCCAGGTCCTGCGGCACATAGCCGTATTCGGGATAGAGCAGATAGACGCCGCGATCCTCCCAGCTCCACCCGTCCTGCTTGTAGCCGGCGAACACCCGAGCCGTCAGGGTCTCCACGCTCACCAGGTCCCACGCCACGTTCAGGTCGAAAATGTATCCCTCCGTCACATCCACGTCGGACAGCGAATAGTGCGTCCAGTCCGTGCTGCCGGTGTCCAGCCAGTCGTAGTCGTCCATCTCGCCGCCGCTGCCTTCCGACAGCGCCAGCCACCAGCCACCGTTGACGGTCAGCTTGTCCATCAGGCGGACCGAGCCGTTGGCGCCGCCCATGGCGACGCTCTTCAAATCCCAGTCCAGACGGCTCAGTTGCCGGCGGCTGCCGTCCGCGGTTTCATAATCGTACACATGCTCCACCGCCTCGCCGTTCAGGATGCCCAGCGACGCCTGCACCGCGAACGGCATCGCCGAATCCTCCTTCGGACCCGCAATGGCCCCCGCCTGAAGCGCGGCCCAGCCCGAAACCGGCAACCACATCAACGCCAACAGAACCAAGATCCGTTTCTTCATCGCCCGTTTTCCTTGTTTGACGGCCCGGCCCCCGCAAGACAGGAGTCCATGCGCCGCATTTATTTTTTTACAGTCTGAACCGACGCCCATCCGCGGTAAAGAAGAAAACAGCCGTCGCCTTCTCTTGGGTCGCATCGGCGCGCATTCTTCTTTTTCTTGTCCGCGCGCGCCCCCCGAGGCACAATCGCCTTCTACATGGACCCGACCCTCCATATGCCCATCCTGCTCCAGCCGGTGTACAAGGAGTACATCTGGGGCGGCGACCGCCTCATCCACGAATTCCACCGGCGCCTCAACGCCGGCATCTACGCCGAGGCGTGGGAAATCGCCGACCATCCCGACGGCCAGACCCGCATCATCAACGGCCCCGACGCCGGAGCCACCCTTACGGAAGCCATCGGGCGCCGCGGCCAGGAACTGCTGGGCATCGGCCGCGCGGACACCGCCTTTCCCCTCATGGTCAAAATCATCGACGCCCGCGAAACCCTTTCGGTCCAGGTCCACCCCGACGACGAGACCGCCGCCCGGTTCGGCGGCGAGGCCAAGAGCGAAATGTGGTACGTCCTCTCCGCCACTCCCGACGCCCACATCTACTCCGGCTTCCGCCCCGGCGTCACCCCCGCCGATTTCGAGAAGGCACGCGAAGCCGGCACCATTCCTGCGCTGCTCCAGCGATTCCCCGCGCGCCCCGGCATGGTCTTCAATACCCCCGGCGGACGCGTCCACGCCATCGGCGCCGGCTGCCTTCTGCTCGAAGTGCAGCAGGACGCCAACACCACCTATCGGCTCTACGACTGGGACCGCTTCGACAAGGACGGAAATCCCCGCCCTCTCCACCTGGAAAAGGCCCTGCAGGTCGTCAATTGGACGCTCACCGGCAGCCCCGTCGCCCCCATCCAGCCCGAAATCCCCTACCCCGGCGGCCACACCGTTCGGTTGCTGCTCGACGATCCTCACTTCCACGTCGAGGAATGGACCCTCTCCGCCCCATGCAAGGTGGAGCACGATTCCCGCAGTTTCCTGATCCTCTTCCCCGTCAACGGAGATGTCCGTATCAAGACCCCCGGCCAACCCGCCATGATCCTCCAGCACGGCACCACCTGCCTGCTGCCCGCCATCCTCAATTCCTTCGCCCTTCAGCCCGCCATTCCCGGCGGCGACCCCGTCCGCCTTCTCGTCACCCGCCAGCCATGAACCCCTTCCGATCCGCCGCCCTCGTCGGCCTCGGCGCCATCGGCACCCTCTATGCCGCCAAGATGTCCGCCCGCGACCCCGCCTGCCTTCGCATCATCGCCGACGCCAAGCGCATTGCGCGCTACAAGGCCGATCCTCCTTCCCTCAATGGCCGCCGCCTCGATTTGAACTACGTCACGCCCGAAAACCCAGGACTGCCCGCCGACCTCGTCCTCGTCGCCGTCAAATCCACCGCGCTCGCCGACGCCCTCCCCGCCATCGCGCCCTTCCTCGCCGAGCACACGCAAATCCTCCCCCTCCTCAACGGCATCACCGCGCAGGACATCCTCGCCGACGCTTTCGGCTGGCCCCGCGTCCTCTACGGATTCGTCTATTGCGACAGCTCCATGCGCTCTGGGAATGCTGTCGTCCAAAACGGCGTCGCCAAAATTGTTTTTGGCGAGGCCACCAACATCCCCCCCTCCCCCCGCGTGCAGGCCATCTCCGATTTCTTCGAGCGCCTCGGCATCGAACATCACATCCCCGACGACATGCGCGCCGCCCAGTGGAAAAAGTTCATCCTCAACATCGGCATCAACCAGGCCCAGGCCATTCTCCGCGCCCCCTGCCGCGAGCTTCAGCAAAACCCCGAAGCCATGCGCCTTGCCCGTACCCTCATGGACGAAGCCGCCGCCGTCGCCACCGCCATCGGCATCCCCGGGGCCGCCGACGTGCCGGCCTGGGCGGAAACCGTCATCCTCGGTGCCGCGCCCGGCAACAAGACGTCCATGCTCCAGGACGTCGAAGCCGGACGCGCCCCCGAAGTGGATTTGTTCGCCGAAACCGTCTGCCGCCTCGGCAAAGAACACGGCATCCCCACCCCCGCCAACGACCTCGCCCTGCGGCGGCTCCGATCCCGGTAGCGCCGGCGAGCGTGCCCCGCGCAGGTTCACCTTGTTATCCCATCTTTCCTTTGGCATTCTGTTTCCCATGAAACGTCTCTCTCAAGCGGTTTGGACCCTGGCGGCAGCGGCCTGCGCGTTGTTGGCCGCCGGTTGCGGTCCGGTCTGACCCCCATGCGCATTCGGCGCTACGCGGATTGCGCCCGGCTCAACTTGCGCGTCCTGCGCCTGTTCGCCTTGAACCGCTGGGTGCGGCCGAAGGACGTCGCCAACAGCTACGACCGGCTCGCGGCCGACTATGATCGCGCCTGGCTCGTTCACCTCCAGGACACCACCCGGCATCTCCTCGATTCCCTTCCCGGTGATCTGCCCGCCGGGCCCTTGCTCGATCTCGGGTGCGGCACCGGCTTCGCGACGCTCCGCCTCGCCGAACGCTTTCCAGACCGCGCCATCGCCGCCTGCGATCTGTCTTCCGGAATGATCGCCGAAGCGCGCCGGCGTCCGGGCGCAGATGCCGTGGCGTGGCAGGTGGCGGACATCCCGGATTTCCTTTCCGCCCGCCCGACTTCTTCCGCCGCCCTCGCGGTTGCCGCCTGGTCGGCGGGCTATGGCGACTTCCGGCGGATCTGCCGCGACGCATATCGCGTCTTGGCCCCCGGCGGCTTCTTTGCCCTCGTCGTCAATCTCGCCGACACCCTGGCCCCCTTGCGCCGCGCGTTCCGCTATTGCATGCAGGCCCATTCGGCGGATTTGAACCGGCTGGCCCGCTTCCCCTTCCCGCACTCGCCCGGCGCCGTGCGCGGCGACTTGCTCGGCGCCGGATTTTCCATCGCCCGTTTCGAGGAAGGCGTCTGCCCCATCGAACCCTCCCTCTCTCCCGACGGCCGCCTTCTGCCGTGGCTGCTGAACACCGGCACCCTGGCCGGGTTCGATGCCATGCTCCCGCTCGGCCGCCCCGGCCCCTGCGCCGACACCTTCGAGGCGCGGCTTGCCGCCGATCCGGAGCCCATCCGCCATCACTACGCCTTGGCCGTGGCGGTGCGCCCATGAGCTTGTCGTTCGTCCAGTTCGCCGCGCTCCTGCTCGACCCCCGGGTCTCCGGACCTCCGCTCGATGCCCTGCGCAAGATGCGCGCCCGCGGCATCCGTCGCCTGCCCGACCGCGTGTACGATCCCGGCCGCGGCCGCCTGCGCACCGCCCAGGCCCGGCGTTTCCTCCGCGAATGGCTCGACGGCGAGCGCCTCACCCGCCATCGCGGCCAATGGGTGCTCAATTCGTTCCTACCCCCGTTCCCCGGCGCGGCCTACCGGCGCATGTTCGACAACCTGTTTTCCGGCCGCCATCTCAGCCCCGTCTCCGCCTTTCTCGCCGTCACCGCCCGCTGCCCGTGGGAGTGCCCGCACTGCAGCCGCGCGGGACGCCGCGAAGGTCCCGAACTCTCCACGGACGAATGGCTGGATGCCATCCGCCAGCTTCACGGCCTCGGATCCAGCATCATCGGGTTTACAGGCGGCGAACCGTGCGTCCGTGAAGATATCGACACGCTTGTCCGTGAAGCTGCCAAGGGGGGCGCAGCCACCATCCTGTTTACTTCCGGCCGGGGATTCACCACCGCCCTCGCCGCGCGCCTGCGGACCGCCGGCCTCTGGTCCGTCTGCGTCAGCCTCGACGCCGACACCGCCGAAGCCCACGACGCCGCGCGCGGACAAGGCTCGTTCGCCGCCGCGCGCGACGCCCTGCGGCTGGCCCGCGCCGAAGGATTCTACGCGATGGCGGGAACCGTCGCCACGCCCGCGTCCGTCCGCTCCGGCATGCCCGCCCGCCTCCACCGCCTTCTCGCCGATCTGGGTGGGCAAGAATTGCGCATCGTCGAGGCCATGCCCTGCGGCGGCCTCTCCGGCTGCGCCTCCTCGGATCTTCTTTCGCCGGACGACGTCGCCGCGCTGCGCCGCTTCCACGTCGAAACCAACCGAAACGGGCGCGGGCCCAAGGTCTGCGCGTTCAACCACGTCGAGAGCCCCGATGTCTTCGGCTGCGGCGCCGGCACCCAGCACCTCTTCATCGAACCCTCCGGCGTCGTGTGTCCATGCGACTTCACGCCGCTGGGCTTCGGCAACGTCCGCGAAACCCCGCTGGCCGACATTTGGCGCCGGATGAATCTCGCCATGGGCGACAATCCCCGCACCCATTGCTTCATCCAGCGAAACCGCGACGCCGTCCAAGCCCATGCCGACGCCGGGTTCCCCCTCCCGGCCGAGATCAGCGAACAAATCTGCCGCGAAGCCGGCCCCGAACCCCTCCCCGCCTATTTCGCCCTCGTCGCATCCGGTTCCCAACCCAAATCAGGAGGTCCGTCATGACGATTCAATTCCGCAACGCGTTGTTCGTCCTCGCCGGCGCCTGCGCCGGATTGCTCAGTGGTTTCACTTTGCCGCTCGCCTATGGCGCACGGGGCGCCATACTTGGCGCAACGATTTCCGCCGGAGCTCTTTTCCTCCGTCCGCGCCGCACATGCTCCGGCGACAAAATAGCAAGCCCGCAGGCAACCGCCGGCCTTGCGATTGCCGTCACCATGGTGGCGGTTGCTGCCATATACCTCTGGCATTTACAGGTGCCGATCGAGAGGCAAAACGTGGATTTTTCAATCCCTCCTCTTTCCATTAAACTTCAGTTCGCAACATGCCTGTCCTTTGCGCTGCCCCTGCTGTTGTTTTATCGTGAAAGGCAGGCACGCCGGCGACGGGCTTGGGCGTGGATCATCGTCGCCCCCTTTCTTGGGGCGGGAGTACGCTCATGGGGATTCCATCAAATTGATTACATTCTGTTCACCCTGCTTTTCGGCGCCTTCCCCTTCGTGGCGCTGTGGCTGCTGGCCGTCCTGATCGCCGACCCGGCCTGGACGAAACGGCGCTGGGAGCGGTGCTCGAAGCCGCAGTCTGGGGAAACTGGACCTATTCGTTGATGTGCACCACGGTCGCGGGCGGGAAGCCGTTGAACCAGGTCGAGGATGCGTGGCTGTAGGCGCCGATGTTCTCGCTATAGACCAGATCGCCGATCTCCAGATCGGGAAGTTCTTCCGTCAGGCCGATCGTGTCCAGCGCGTCGCAGGTGGGCCCGAACACCGCGCATAGCTGCGTCGCCCCCTTCTTGAACGCCTTCACCGGATACTTGCAGTGGTCGAAGATGATCCCCGAATACGTGTGGTACGCGCCGTCGTTGATGTAGTAGCACCGCTTGCCGTCGCGGTCCGCCTTGCCGATGACCTCCGCCACCAGCGTGCACGCCGTCGCCACCATGAAGCGGCCCGGCTCGGCCAGGATCGCGACATCCTTCGGGAACAGCCGCTTGCATTCGGAGTTGATCACCTTTGCCAGCTCGCGCAACGGTTTCACGTTCGCATCGTACGGGGCCGGGAAGCCGCCTCCGATGTCCAGCTGCTTCATGTCCTTGAAGCCGCGCAGCCGCGCCTCCTTGAAGATGCCCGCCGCCAGGTTCAGCGCCTGCACGTAGTTCTGGAAGTTGGTCGTCTGGCTGCCGACGTGGAAGCTCAGCCCCTCCACCACCAGCCCCGCCGCATGCGTCTTCTGGATCAGGTCCACCGCCTGCCCGGGATCCGCCCCGAACTTCGACGACAGCTCCACCATCGCGCCGGTGTTCGGCACCTTGATGCGTAGCACCATGCCCGCGTGCGGCGCGTACTTCTTCACCTTGCGGATTTCTTCCTCGTTGTCGAACGTCACCAGCGGCTTGTAGGGCTCCAGCTCCAGCAGCGTGTCCTTCGCCTTGATCGGATGCGCGTAGATGATCTTGTCCCAGATGAAGTCCTGCCGCGCCTTCGCCGGCAGGCCCTTGATGTTGTCGTACACCGTCCGGAACTCGGCGATCGACGCCACGTCGAAGCTCGCGCCCGCCTTGTACAGCGTGCGCACGATCTCCGGCAGCGAATTCGCCTTCACCGCGAAGTACGGCTGCACCTTCGGCATGTACTTCTTGAATTCCGCCAGGTTCTTCCGCAACTGGTCGTGGTCCACCACGAACAGCGGGGTTCCGTATTCCTTCGCCAGTTTCTTCAGCTGCGCCTGCGTGACCATGTTCCCCTGCCTTTCTTCCTCGCTAAACCGCGAATGTACGCAAATGAACGCAAATCATGACGGTCGTTGTTGGGTCATGTTCCCGACTTGCCCGTCAAAACAACCTTTTTCCAGTTCAGTTTGGGATGCTTGAAATTCAAGATCACACCCGCCTCGCAACCGGTGATCCGCAGGTAGTTGATGACCTGGCCGATATGTTCGTCCGAGATGGATTCAACGGTTTTGATCTCCACGATCACCCGGCCCTCGACCTCCAGGTCGGGGATGTAGTCGTCTATATGTTCGCCGCGATAATGAACGGGATGCGCATGCTGGCAGTCAAAGGCGATATTCTGCCTTCTGAATTCCAGGCACAATGCTCGTTCATAGGTCTTTTCCCTCAATCCGTGGCCCAGCTCGTTTAGAACCGCCATGGCGCACCCGGCGATTTTATACACCAGATCGTTCTCGACCCATTTTCCGTCATTTGCGCCCATTCGCGTCCATTCGCGGTTGTTTTACGTGTAGTCCTGCACGAGGAAGTTCTTGAACTGCCAAGGATCCTTCCGGTCGATCGACGGCCGGTTGAAGCCTTGGAAGTGGTTCTCGTAGTGCTTCAGCGGCGTCCAATCGGACGGGATCGACAGGTTGTTGCCGAGATACGGATCCGCCACGCCCAGCACGAACTCGTGCGGCAGGTCTTCCGGCGAGCAAACGCCCTGGTCGGCATGGTCGAACATCCACATGCTCGCCGCCACCACGGAGATCGCCACCTGCAGGGTCGTCGCGTTCTGGTGCGGCACCATCTTGCGCGCGTGCTGGATGCTCAGGTCGCTGCCCGTCCACCACGAATTGAACGCGTGGCCCATGAGCAGCGCGCCGAGGACGTCGTTGCCCTTCGTGATTTCGTCGCCCATGATCCGCAGCTTCGGCTGCAGCTCGTAGTTGCGGCCGCGCAGCTCGTGCAGGGAGATGATCGCCGCGTCGCACGGGCAGTACGCGTAGTGCATCGTCGGCCGATAGGCCGCCTTGCCGTTCTTCCACACCGTGAGGAAGTCGCTGATCGTGAAGGCCTCGCCATGGCGCACCACCATGCCTTCGACCGTGTAGTGCGGCACCCAGGTGCGCACGCGCGTGTTCATGCCCATCCGCGCCAGGCAAATCTGGTTCTTCGGGCCCTTCTTGTGCGTATAGGCCAGCGCCGGCAGCTCCTTCTCGTGCGTGCCCCAGCCCATCTCCGCCGTCGTGATGCCTTCCTCGCGGAAGCCCTCGATGCTCCACGTGTTGACGAACTCGTCCACCGCCTTCGGCACGTCCGAGATCTGCGTGTCGCGCTCGCTGCAATGGATCACCTTCACGCCCAGCTCCATCGCCAGCTCGTTGAAGACCTGCGTCCGCGCCAGGTGCGCGATCTTCTCCGCCTTCGCGCCCTTGACCTTCTTCTCCGACACCACGGCGGCCGCGATGTCCAGCAGCCCCCGCTTCGTCCAGTGCGAAATCAGGCCCGGGTTTGCCCCGTGTTCCAGGACGGCCGTCGCGCCCGGCTCCTTCCACTTCGCCAGCATCTTGCGGATCACCATGCGGCGATGGTACAGCGTCTTCTCCGTCGGGTGTTTGTTCTTGGCGCCCGCGTACGGATCCCACTGCTCGATGGACGTATTGATGTAGAGCACGCCCGCGTCGTGGCACCACTGCAGGATTTCGCAGCAATCGATGTTCCAGGCCAGGTCGATCAACAGGTCGCCCGCCTTCAGGAACTTGCAGAGCTTCGCATCCATGTTCTCGCGCATGATGCGGTCGCGGACGAACTTCACCCCCTGCGCGATCCACGGCTTCAATTCCGGGCGCTTGTCCTCAAAGTCCATCACGGTGATGTTCCGCGCGGGCGCCTTCGCCAGCTTGAGCAGCAAAGGCAGCGTGCACTGCGCCACCGAACCGTAACCAACCATCAAAATCTTGCCCGAGAATTTCGCCATGATGTTTCCTTTCGTTGAATCAATTGTCGCTTTTATCGCAGAAGAAATCTGGACGCGCAAGCGGGAACCCGCGGTTTCCGGGTCTAATTTCCGATGGCCCGCGCGATGAAACCCCGCTTCACCTTCGTCCGCGGCACCCGGCCATCGAACCAGGTGTGCGCGGCCGCATCCAGCCCGACGCCGTGCATGAAATTATAGAGAGCCTTGTTGAGGCCCTTTCCCAGCATTTCATGGTCGGCCCCGGCCGGATCGGCGAAACCCACGTCGTTCTTCGCGAACGGCGACGGCGGCAGCGGTAGCAGCTCGATCCCGTACCGCTCCGGATTCCGCCCGACCGGCGAATGCACCGTGCAGGCAAAGCGGTGGAAAAACCCCGACTGGATGCAGCCTTCTGCGAACAATTGACGGACTGTTTCCAGCGCATCCACCGTCTCCTGCGCCGTTTGCGTCGGGAACCCGTACATCAGATAGGCGTGCACCAAGATGCCCGCCTCGCTGAAGGCCTTTGCCGCCCGCGCGGCCTGGGCCACGGTGACGCCTTTGTTCATCAGGTTGAGCAACCGGTCCGAGGCCGCTTCCAGTCCGCCCGAAACCGCGATGCACCCGCTCTCCGCCAGTTCCCGGCACAGCTCCGGCGTGAACGCTTTCTCGAACCGGATGTTGCCCCACCACGAAATCGTCCGTTTCCGGCGCTTGAGTTCCGCCGCCAGCGCCTTCAGCGCGGCCGGCGGCGCGGCTTCGTCCGTGAAATGGAACCCCGTCTGTCCGGTCTCGGCGATCGCCCCCTCGATCCGATCGACCAGCACCTCCGCCGGCAGGCTTTCGAACCGTGAAATATACTCGAGCCGCGTGTCGCAGAACGCGCACTTCCGCCAATAGCAGCCATGGGCCACCGCCAGCTTGTTCCAGCGGCCATCCGACCACAACCGGTTTACCGGATTCAACAAATCCAGCGCGGACAAATACCGGTCCAGCGGCAGCCCGTCCCAGATCGGGGCCCCCGTTTCCGCAAACGGGATGTCCGGCTCGCCGGAATCCATCAACTGCACCTTCCCTTGCTTGCGCACAAAGGTCCGCACCAGCCGTTCGCGCGGCCGTTCGCCGCGCAGGTGTTCCACCAGCGCCAGCACGGGCCGCTCGCCATCGTCCAGCGTCACGAAATCGAAGAAATCGAATACGCGCGGCTCGGACAGCTCGCGCAGTTCCGTGTTCACAAAGCCGCCCCCCAGGGCCGTTGCGATGCGCGGATCCAATTCCTTTACGGCCTGCGCGATGCGGAACGCCCCGTGCACGCAACCGGGGAAGGGCACCGTCACCAGCACCAAATCCGGCCGATGCTTCGCCACCGCCGCGCGCGCCAGTTCCCGCAGCATGTCCTCCACCCGCGTCGGCTGGGCCGCCAGCGCCGCGGCCAGCGGATCGAAGGTCGGCTGGCTCCGCGCCAGCGATTCCGCGTAGCGCGCGAATTGGAAGCGCGGATCGACGGCGTCGCGGACCACGTCGGAAATGTCGTTCAGAAATTGCGTCGCCAGATGCTTGGCGCGATCCTGCGTCCCCAGCGCCCCGAACGCCCACGCCAAGGGATCGCCCCCCTCCTCCGCCGTAAAGGATTCGAGCGGTGCGAACCGCAGCCCCTCGGGCAGGAACTTCCGAGTGGCGATCCGGTGCGCCAGCGTCGGATCGCGCCCCTGCAGGAAGGCCACGACCGGGTCTATGGCGGCCGCGTAGCGCTCGAACCACGCCAGAAACGCGCGTACGGACGCCGTCCGCTTCGCCGAGGGCAGCTTCCCGGCGCATTCCCGGATCTGCTCCAGCCCCTCGCTCGAAAACAGCTTCAGCGCCACCCCCAGCGCGAAATCCTCCTGGAACGCCGCCACGCCCTGCGCCCGCAGGAAACCCGTCAGGCACGCCGTGGAGGGATACGGCGTGTTGAGCTGCGTCATCGGCGGAATCACCGACAGTACGCGGATGGAATTTTGCTTTTTCATCTACCTCAATTAAGCCGGGATACATCTCTCACAGAGCCACAGGGTCACAAAGAATGCCGTTGCATGACCTCCGTGCCTTTGTGCCTCTGTGAGGGAAATGGCTGTTTGTTCTTGCATTCATGCCCATCCCGTCAGAATGGTTGCCGCCTGCTCTGCGCCGCCGCCGGGTAGGATTTCCTGCGGCGCGGGAGCCCCCTCCACCGCCGCCAGCGCAGCGCCCAGCCGACCCGCATACAAATCCGCCGCCGGAATGTGCACGTTTTTCAGGTACCGCTTCAATTCCCGCTCGAGCAGCGGATACTCGATGAAATCTTCCCGTTCCGCATACACGATGGGCTTCGCATTCGCCACGCAATCGCTCAGGACGCCATACCCCGGCTTGGTCACCACTAGGTCCGCGCTCGCCAGCACATCGGAAAAACCAATGGCCATCCGGTCCACCGCGTGGATGTTTTTCTTCCCCGGCCAAGCCAGCGGCTTCACCGTGAAGAACTCGAAATCATCCAGGTTTTCCACTTCGCCCAGCGCGGCCCCGTCCCAGTCCAGCGTGGTGAACGACAGCAGAACCCAGCGCTTGGCCGGATCCGCCCCCGTCATCGCCGCCAGCTCTTCCCGCCGCACCCGCCCCGGCTTTGCCAGCAGGGAAATATCCGCGTGTTTCGGGAAAATCGACATCGCCGGCGAGAACGGCAGCTTCAAAAGCAGCTTGGCCTTCCGGTAGCCGTCCTCGAACATCCGGATCACCGGCCGCCAGCGCGGGTCGCGCGTGGCGAACGGCGCATAGATCCAGTCCCACGAGAAATTGCCCACGGCCACCGCAGGGATCCCCGCCTCGGCCGCCGCCTCGATCGGGATCGACGGAATGTCCGCCACGACCAGGTCGGCGCTTTCCCCGCGCAGCATCTCCGCCTCGTAATCAATCAGCTGGTCGCGCTCCGCCATCAGCTCCAAGGCCTCGTCCAGCGTGGCGCCCACGTCCACGCGGATGGAATCCTTCTGTACCATGCCGACGTCGAACGCGCCGGGACGGATCACGAGACGGCCATCGGACGCCGGCAGGCGGCTGCGCAAAAAGGTCTCCGGCAGGTCGGTCGTCACCGTGATTTTCGTCCCCGGATGCGCCGCCAGCAGCGCGCCCAGGATGTCGCACGAACGGACCCCGTGCCCGTAGCCGTGCGCGGTGACGTAATACGCGATGTGCCGTGTTTTCATTCCCGGCCCATGCTAACCCTTCCCCGACGGCGGGAAAAGACCCAGTTTCGGCTTTCCCCCTTTTCCGGAGACGTGCTATTTTCCGGGTCCATGAAAACCACGCCCTCCGCTCCCGCCCGCTGCCGCCATGTGTCCTTTTGGAT
>DMJA01000022.1 GCA_003451935.1 Verrucomicrobiota bacterium
GCGGGCCGCCGACGCCATCATGGTGGGCGCGGGAACCGTCCGCCATGACAATCCGTCCCTCTGGCCCCGGCCGGACGGCCAGCGAGATCCATGGCGCGTGATCGTCGTCCGGAATGCCCCGCTTCCCCTGTCGGCCCAGGTTTTCACAGATGAGCATGCCGCGCGAACCATCGTCGCGGCCCCCAAAGGCTGGCAACCCGGTTGCGCAACCCGGATCCGCAAGGCCGGCGCGACCGTCCTGGAACTGCCCCGCAAAGGATTCCTTCAGGCCTTGGCAAGGGAACTTGGCCCGCTCGGCATCCTGCGCGTCCTGTGCGAAGGCGGCGGCATATTGGCTGGCGAATTGATCCAGGCGGGACTCGTCGATGAACTATGCGTGTTCCTCTCCCCCATGCTGATCGGGGGGCCGGTCGGGGCCATGGGAACCACCGAATGGCGGCTGGAACAGGCCCCGCGTTTCCATCTGCGTGATGCAAAACCCGTCGGCAACGACTTCTATTTCCGACTTAAGCCGGCAGGACAGCCCGGCTCGGCAGGGACGCCTCGCCCTACCTCCAACCCGATTTGCCCTTCTTGGGTAGGGCGAACCCTCCGGGTGAGCCGCACGATTTCTAAAACCAAAAACCGACGCAAGGAGCTTTGACCATGTTCACGGGCCTCGTTCAACAAGTCGGGCAGTTGCATCAACTCTCCTTCCAAGGCGAAGCGGGACGCCTGGCGATTTCCGCCCGGTTCGACTCCCCCCTCCAGATTGGCGAAAGCGTGGCCATCAACGGCGCCTGCCTCACGCTGGTCGAACAGAACGGCGAAAAACTTGTTTTCGATGTCCTGCGCGAAACTTTCGACAAGACCTCCTTGCGCGACAAGGCCCCCGGCTCGCCCCTGAATCTGGAGCGCGCCCTCCGGATGGGCGATCCACTCGGCGGCCATCTGGTCAGCGGACATGTGGACGGCACCGGCGAATTGCGGCGCATCGAAACCGCCGGTCGCGACAAGGTGCTCGTCGTTTCCGCGCCGGAACTTGTCGCGGACATCGTGCCAAAAGGCTCCATCTCCATCGACGGTGTCAGCCTGACCGTCGTGGAGGTGAATCCCGCCGATGGAACGTTCTCCGTACACGTCATCCCCCATACCTGGAGCCAGACGGCCCTTGCCTCGCTATCTGCCGGATCGCGCGTCAATCTGGAAACCGACATGCTCGGCAAGTATGTGCGCGCCGCACTGCGCCGCACGGAAACCCAATCCCCCGTCACGTGGGAAGCCCTGCGCAACGCAGGCTATCTGTCCTAATCCATCAGCCAATATTTCGCAATGCAGCGCAAGGCGCTGAATCCATCCCGCCAGCCGATTTTCTTGCCCTCGGAATAGTCGCGCCCGTAGTAGGAAATGGGCACCTCGTAGATTTTCAGCTTCCGCCGGGAGACCTTGGCGGTGATTTCCACCTCGAATCCGAACCGGTCTTCCTTCAGCGGGATGCTTTGGATGACTTCCCGCTTGAACACCTTGTAGCAGACTTCCATGTCCGTAAGGTTCAGGTTGGTGGTCATGTTGGACAGGGTGGTCAGGAGCCGGTTGCCCAGATAGTGCCAATAATAGACCACGCGATGCGCCCCTCCCCCCAGGAAGCGTGAGCCAAACACCACATCCGCGTGTCCATCCAGAATGGGAGCCAGGAGCCGTGGATATTCCTTGGGGTCGTATTCCAGATCGGCATCCTGAATCAGCACGATGTCGCCGGTCGCCGCCGCGAATCCGGTCCGCAATGCCGACCCCTTGCCTTGGTTCACCTCGTGGAAAAGCACCTTCAAATCCGGGGAGGCCGGCATGTTCTTGAGCACTTCGCGCGTGCCGTCGCGGGAACAATCGTCCACCAGCAGGATTTCCTTTTCCATCCCCACCTCGACCGCCCGGACCAGGTCCACGATCTGGGAAATAGTGGCGGCCTCGTTATACACGGGAATCACGATGGATAGTTTCATGGGCTTTCCTATTGCAGTTCCAAACGCACGGGACCAAGCAGAAAATATTCGAATGGAGCATCCAAAACAAGGAAAACGCCCCACCGGCGGACGGATTCCAGTCGCAGCGGCCGGCCGCCGGAAGTCCGGGCAAGCTCCTCCACCGGGATCCGCACATCATTCCACCCTTGGGTGACGGAGAACTCGCGCTGAAACCGCTCGGCATAGGGCGGATTCCCAGGCCGGTCGTCCACGCGAACCGCAAAGATGGCCGTATTAGGCGCCGGCCAAAAAATGGATGTCTTCAAGGCCCGCACCCCGCGCCAATCTTGGCATACCGGTTCACGGAAAGTCCCTGGATATGGGCTTCCATCCCCGGACGGCGCCGGGCTGAATCGGAACGCCTCCGATCGGTCAACCGCCCATTCCATTCCGTTCAACATCCACCCCCGGCCCGCCCAACGGGCGCCCGGCTGCGCCAAGACGGGAAAGGCCCGCGTTTCCATCTGGACCATGGCGGTTTCCCAGATCGGGGGGAACAGGGCTAAAATCAAGACGGGCGCCCAGCGGATGCCCGGCCGCCAGCGCCAAGTTGCGCAAATACAAGCGGCGCCACCCACGCCATCTAGCCAATCCACCCGTTCCGGCGAACGCCCCGCGAAGGACTGGAAGGCCTCCACGCCGGTGGAAACAAGCACCAAGGCAATCCAAAGCATCCAGCCGCGATGGCGGGCGGACAGGAGCCGGCCCCAAAGCCAAGCCAACCCGGCAAACAACCCCACATGGGCGACGCCTCCCAAGGCATATCCCGCATGGCCGCCCGAGGGCAGATGAACTGGAAGCAAAAGGAAAAGGAAGGCGGCGGCGCTTCCCAGCCCCGCCGCCCATTTCCCCTGATCCGCGGCCCTCATCCCGGCCACCTGCGCCGGCTACTCCGCGAATTCAAACAGCCGGTACCAGCGCTGGCGGCGCAGATAGGAGGTGCGATCTTCGAAGGTGTACGAGATGGCCGTTCCGCCTGCCGGGATGATGAAGTTGCTCTTGTTGATGGAAGCCGGCCCGTTGTATTTCGAATCCCAATCCTTCCAAGTCACGCCGAAATCGTCGGAATAACGAATCACATAGCGCTTGCCGGCCACGCCACCCTCCCAATCAAATCGCATGAGGCCGGAAACCGGATAGGGTCTTCCGCGGAATCCCAGTTCTGCAAGGCGGACCTCAAAGGCATTTGTGCTGGCCGCCACCAAATTGGTATCGTCCACCCCGATGACCCGCCAACGTCCGTCCGACGTCAAGTGGGAAACACCGATCTGCCAGACGAAATATTCCTGATAGGCCGGCGCATTGGTCAACGTAATCCAATTCGCCCCCCCATCGCCGGAAAACTGTACCAGCACCCATTCGGAGGTGCCCACCAGATGCGCCGACCAAACCAACGGCCAAAGAGGATCGCTGATCTTGAGTGCCGTCACCTCCCCGTTCAGCGTCCGGATCTCGAAGTTGGTGATCGTGCTCCCCTTGCTGGCCTGGAGGGTATTGCCATACATGCCGATGTTGAGGCGGGCGCCGTTATTGGTCGGCTCCAGATCGTAGGCCGAATCCGGATTGCCATGGTCCACCGCCCAGGAGGTCGCGATATCCAATGTCCAGCCGCTTCCGGTCCATCTCCCATATTCCGACATGGGATGGAAATCCCCGGTCCATTCGATGTCCGCCAGATCGGCGTTGGTCAGCGCGCTCCGGAAGTCCCGATTCAGTCCCAGCTGCCATCGACGCAAATCGTTGGTCGCACCGACATAGAAACCGGATCCGGCACGGCCGAAATCATACAGGTTGTAATCCATGATGGCACTGGACAACAACGAGGTCGCCGTTCCGATGGAATAGGCATAGGCCCCATCCGCAGGAATGAAGATGTTGTTTTGCAGCGTGTCGAGGACCGTATTGACCATCTGGATGCCCGCCAGCGAGGGAAGCGCGAACGTCAGATTCTCCAGCACGGAAGTCCGGGTGCCGGTCAGGCTGATGCCATAGCCCGTCTTCCAAAACGCGGAATTCCGGACTTCCGTTCCCTGCGCCCCGTCCACATCGAGGCCGGTGGAGGCCTCGCTCACCACCACTCCCTGCACCGTCGCGTTCAGGTTGGACTCCAGCCAAATGCCGCGATCCACGCCGCGGATGGCCAGATGGTTCAGTTGGATGCGCGACGCCTTGACATCGATTCCGACCGCCGGATAGTTGGTCGATCCGGAACGGTTCAGGATGGAATGGGCTCCATTCGTGTTGCCTTGGATCACCACATCGGCGTTTGTGCTGCCGCTGCGGGACCAGATGACGCGGATGTCCGCATTGGTGGAATACGTCCCTGTATCCAGATAGACCGTGTCGCCGCCTTCCAGATCGTACGCATCCAGGATGGCTTGCAGGGACAACTTGGGCGTGGAAGGCGTCAACCCGTCGTTGCCCAAGGCGCCAATCGCGCTGCAATAGATATCGCCGGTCAGATCGGCATCGTTCACATAGAATGCGTGGACCTGGTTGCGCAGCTCGAAGTTGGCATCGGTTTGATCCGACACCCCCGGATCTTCCACGCCCACCACACGCCAAAGGGCGGAGAAGCTGTCCGGGAAGTTCGTGGTATTCCATACATAGGTTCCCAGCGTGGCGGAAACGCCCGTGGCAATGTTCGTCCAGCTACCGCCATCATAGTACTGCAAGGTCACTGTCTTGCCATTGGCATTTCCCGCCGCCCAGCGCAGCACGACATTCGGACCCTTGAGCACGCCACCGTCATTCTGCGTCAGCGCCGTCAGCCACAGGGCACCCAGGCTCATGCTGGCGTGATCGGTTCCTCCATAGGCCCCGAGGTTGAGCCGGTATCCGTTGGGCCAAGGCTCCTCCGCCGTTCCGATCCAAGGATTGCCCAAGTCAATCACAGGCGAATGGGTTCCCGCAGGGTCCACATCCCATGCACCAAGCAACGGGCTCCATCGCCCCACTTCGGAATTCAGGTGGAAGTCACCTGCGGTTTCGTTTGCGAACCGCGGCTCGAAGGAAACGCTGTTTGCGTCCTGGCCGGAGGCCGCCTGCCAGTAGGAGAGTCTTTCCCATTTCCCGTTTCGCTGGCCGATCCACGCCGAATCCCGCGCCAGCAGGTTGTTCCAGTCGGAAACCAAGCCACCATCGGTCCAGGCGATGACGCTGTTGGTCACCGTTCCCCCGGCCACCAGAATATTGTGCCCCAAGCGCAAGGTGCCATAGCCGAGCTTGCCGAGGGCCGTTCCTCGAGTGGCCACCACTGTGCAATTCGAAATCACGGTGCCGACGGCGTTGACCCAAACCCCGGTCTTGGAGAAGTTGGTGGTATAGACCACCGAGTGGAGCATCGTCGCGTTGGTGCCAATGATGGCGGTTTCACCCCATCGCTGGTGCAATCCATCAATCCAATTGTTCTGGCCGGACAAGGAGAGCGACCCGCGGTCGATCCGGACATTCTCGAAGATCGAATCGGAGCTCGTCATCTGCATCGACCCATTCGTCAGATAGAGATTGCTCACCAGCAGTCCGTTGCCTCTGAACGCCATGGCTTCGCCGGCAAACTGCATGTTCCGCAGATTCACATGGCTGGCTTCCATGAAGAAAGAACCGCCCGCCGCAAAACGGTTGGTCGCAAGGAACCGGGCCCCATCGGCATGGGTGCTGCCGAAGGCGGACACCGGCTGGTCCTCCTCTCCACCGTCGGAAGCTTCCCACCGGATCGGGGTGTTGGTATCCACCAGGTAATAAATCCCCGTATCCACGTACACCTCGTCGGTGGGTTCCAGATCCACTTCGCCGAGCAGCGTGATCAGGGAAAGCTTCGGGGCGGCCGGATAGAATCCCATGTTGTCGTCGCTGCCCGGCGCAGTGGCATAGACATCGTTCACCGTCGACGTGTCGTTGACATAGTACTTGAACGGGCTGTTGCGCAATCCGAAATGGGTGTCCGTCATATCCCACACGTTAGTCTCTCCCAGCAGATAGAGGCGCCAGCGAGCGCCCGGACTGGTCAGCCAGATTTCAACGCCCGCTTGTTTCAGGTCGCTCTGCCAGTAGTATTCGCCGGCTCCGGCAACCGCCTCGCCAATGCGCACCCAGTCAATGCCGTTGTTGTAGGAATACTCCAGCCGCAGCAACGCATTGGTCGCGATGCCGCCATGTCCCCAGGTCAAGTTGATGCCGCCATACAAGATGCCGCCCGACATCGCCGTGACGGTCTGCAGCCATTGATTGGTGTTGCTCTTGCTGGCTTGCCAGGTATTGCCATACAGGCCGATGTTCCGCCGCCCGCCGTTTGGAGACGGCTCGTTGCTCCATGCGAGCCGGGGCGAACTCAAATCGATCAGCGGAGAGAAATCAGCCATATTCGTGACCGGACTATCCTGCACCCATCCGGTTCCCGGCTCATACCGGCCGGCCTTGCTGCGCGGATGGAAATCTCCGTTTGCCGGATCATGGAACAGGGGGTCCGTGCTCAACGAATGTCGATCCTGCGCGCTCCCCCTGACCCATTGCGGGAGCTTCTCGTATTGCAACTCTCCATCCTTGCTGATCTGAGCCCCGTTTTGGATAAAGAGATCGTTGTAATCCGCCTGGAAAACGGCACCCGTCGAGATTTCATAGCAGAACAGCCCGAGGCCCGAGGCCTCCAGGACCGAATTGGACACCACGGCCACCACGCTATCGCCCAGCATGGCCGCAGACGCTTGATTGGACCATGCCACGCAACCATCTGCGACGAATCGGCTCAAGCTCGCCTCGATGCCATGGGCCAATCCCTCCCGCATCAGCACGCGATCCAGCCGGATGTAGGAGGACATGTCCATCAAAACGCCGGAACCTTGCGACCCTTGAATGTCTAGGTCGGAAGCGGTGCACTGGCTGGCGTTTTCCGCGAAGGATACGCCGTTTTCGAATCCAGTCATGCGGAAATACGAGAGGTTCACGTCATGCGCGCCATGGAACAGGAAGGCAGGAGTCTGCATCCCCGGTGCGGGCTGCATCCAGGAGCCCCCCGCCGCGAGATTGGTGCTTCCCACGATGCCGATCCGGTTGGTGCTATCGCCGCTGTTCAGCAAGGATACGAACACGCTGTTCGACAGCACGTACATGCCGGTGTCCACCTTGATCTGATCACCTCCGGCGAGCTGGTACTTGTCCAACACGGCCTGGATGGAATGGAGCGGGCTGTTGGAAACATAGCCGCGGTTGGTGGAAATCCCGATCGCCGTGGTGTAAATGTCGCCAGCGGTATTCGTGTCGTTCACGTAATAAGTAAGGGTGCGGGTCCGGAGGGTGAAAGGCACGGAGGTGGCACCCAGGATGTTGGTGTTGGACTGCAGGAGGATCCTCCAAAGCGCTTCCGGCGTCGGATCCACCGAGCTGAACCAATAGTACGGCGAGGAGCCCGCCTGGATGCCGTTGTCCACCAAGAACCAGGTGGCCCCTGCATCCGGCGAGTATTCGATCTGGAGTGCGTTGGTCGAACTGATTCCGCGATACAGCCAGTATAGCGGCTGGCCATTCAGCGCGACGCCTCCATCCCGCAAGGTGGTCGGCAACAGCTCCGCCACGGTGGAATCGCTCTTCGACGCCTCCTTCGTCCCTCCGTAGGCGCCCAGATTGATCCGGCTGCCATTCGGCGAAGGCTCGTTGGCCACGGAAGTCGAAATGGGATCGCCCGCATCAATGGCCCACGAGGTGTTGGTTGACAAGGCCCAGTTCGTCCCGCTCCAATAGCCTGCGCGGCTCTGCAAGTGGAAATTGCCGTTGGTCGGCTCCACGAACAGCGGATCGGCCACCACACTGTGCACATCCCGCTCCTTGGCCTGCCACTGGCGCAGATTCGCATAGGAAACCTTTTCCGCCGAATTGGTGGCGATCGTCCCCCCGGAGACGAGTCCGTAGAGGTTGTAGTCGCCGGCGATGGAGGCGGAGACGCCAAACTCGCTGTGGATGGGCACCGCGCTTGTCGCGCACAGGATGCTGTTGGAAACATTGACAAACCCGGCGCCGGCATTCCAAACCGCCCCTCTCGAGTTGCCCCAGAAGGTGGAATTCAGGATGTTCCGGAATCCCGATTGATTGGCAGCGGTGAAATAGCCGTATCGGCTATTATTCCACAGTCTGGAGTTTTGCATCACCACGTCGCCGCCACTCGACACCCATACGCCGTTGGTCAGATTATTGAACGCCTCGATCCCTTCCAGCGTGATGCGCGACACGTTCTGGAGGGCGATTCCATTGCGGGCATAGGCCACCCGGAGATTGTGGAGCTCGATGTCGCGCGTGTTCTGGATATCGAATCCATTGGCGGTTCCATTGCCGAGCAGAAGCGTGCCGCCGGCCTGGACATTGGTGCTGCCATAGATCTTCACGGGCGATTCGGCGGTTCCCATGTTCTGATCGTCCATCAGAATGCGGGAGCCGGCCGTCACCGGATACACCCCGGTGTCCACATAGACGCGGTCGCCGGCGCTCACCGGATAATTGGCGAACAGGGTGGCCAGACTGTTCAGGGGGGTCGCCGCGTTGGTGCCATACGATTCATTGGGATCCCAATCCAGTCCGGGGCCCGTGCACCAGATGTCGCCGCTGGTGTTTGTGTCGTTCACGTAATAGTCGTAGGTTCCGGTCTTGATCACGACCGGCGCGTCCGAAACATCCCACACGTTGGAATCCGACTGGGAAACCACGCGCCAATTCAGCGCCAAGCTCAGCGGCATGCCGCTGACATCCCAGGAATATTCGCGCGAACCAGCCAAAAGGTTGCTGGCGATGGTATGCCAGCTGACCTCGTAATCGGTGGAGTATTCCAGCTTGACCGGGGTTTCGGCGGGCATGCCGCCGTGCAGCCAGTACAACAGGACGTTGCCCGACATGACGCCCTCGCCGTTGTAGGAAACGGCGCGCAGCCAAGGCGGATTGGTCTGCGTCATGGAGGCCTGCACCGTGTTCCCGTAGGCGCCGATGTTGACGATGCCGCCATTGGGCGCCGTCTCGTTCGTGCAGGGCAAGGCCGGAGCCCCGGCATCCACCAGCGGCGACAGAACCGCATCGTTGGTCCACCCCGTCCCGATGAATCGTCCTTGCGTGCTCTTGGGATGGAAATCGCCACCGATTTCATTCGCGAAGGCCGGTTCGAGCGTATTACCCGCCGTCATGCTGTGCTGTTCGGAAGAAACGGCCGCGCTCCAGCTCGGAAGGTCGTTGTAGAAATCGCTGCCTCCCACCAAGGTCTGCTGCTCGCAGATCAGGGCTCCATTCTTGCGGGAATAGTTGTTATAGTCGCCGCGGAATCCGTTGGTCGCGCTGGCCGTCTGCGCGAACAAGTAGATGCGGCCTCCCGAACCCGTGGCATCCAGCACGCTGTTCGTGACCGTCAGGGTGCTCTGCCCGATGGAAAAGGCGATCGGGCTGCCCCAAATCACGCTGTTTTCCACCGCCAGCGAACTCTGGTAGAGGAGGGCCGCCACGCCGCCGGTCGGGCTGGTGTTCTTCCACAGCACGGACCGGACCACGCGGGTCGCCTCGCTCCGGACCAGGTTCATTCCGATGGAACGGTTGTTCTCGATGCGAATCCCGTCGAATTCGCATCCAATCGTCTGGTAGGTCTCTACCCCGACGCTGGCATTGCGGATCGTCAGGTCCTTCAGGCGGACATTGACCGCATATTGCAGGGAGAACACATGCGGGGTCGAGAAGGACGGAGCCGCATAGACGGTGGGCGCCACGGGATTGGTGCTGCCTTGGACAGTCACATACAGGTTGCTCCAGCCCGAATCCGTCTGGTTGATCGTAATGGGCGGGGCCCCGGCCGTGTAGGTGCCGGCATCGACATACACCACGTCCTCCGGCGCCAGCTCGTAGGTGTCGAGGACGGTCTGGAGGCTGGCCATCGGCGTGGCCGGGGTCAGGCCGTTGTTGGCATCGTTTCCGACGTCCGTGCAATAGACATCCCCAGTGGGATTCGAATCGTTCACATAGTAGGGAATCGATCCGCCGTTGCGCAGGGTGAACGTGGACTGGCTGGTGGCGGAAATTCCAGAATCCTCCACGCAGTACGCCCGCCACAGGGCCATGGCGGACCGTCCATAGGGGACGCTGTCCCACAGGTAGCTGCCCGTGATGGCCGGCCAGCCGCATACGATGTTGGTCCAGGTGTTGCCGTTGTCGGGGGAATACTCGAGGCAAACCGTGTAATTGCTGGCGGCGCCGCCGACCGTCCACTGCAGATCCACCAGGCCCGACGCATAGCCGCCATCGTTCTGGGTTACCAGCGTGATCCACCCGCCCAGCGCCGTCTTGCTGGCTTCGGCGGACCCGCCATACCGTCCGATGTTCAGCCGACGGCCGTTGGGATCGGGCTCCAAGAGCCAGGCGGTGGACCCAGGGCTTCCCGAATCGATCAAGGGAGAGGAAACCGAGTCATAGACCCATCCGGAGCCCGGGTCATATCGTCCTCCCTTGCTCTTGAGGTGGTAATCTCCATTCCCCGGATCGGCCAGTTGCGGATTGTGCGCCAGAGAATGGGCATCCTGCCCCGTCCTCAAGTTCCAGGCGGAAACCGACACGTACACCGAAGTGCGCGCCGTCGTATCCTGACCCATCTGCAACCCTCCGGCCGCGCCCCCCGACGACGGCGAGACATACAGGTTGTTGTAATCGCCCGAAACCCCGGTCAGGGGACGATCCTCGAGCATATACCATCCGAACGAACCGGGCGCGACCATGCCGAAAATGGTGTTGGACGCCTCGACATATCCTCCCGCCACATAGAGGCCGTAGCGGTTCGACCACAGGAGGCCGGACTCCATGCGCATGGCCTCCTTTTCGGTTCCCGTGAAATAGATGCCGGCATTCCGGTTCTCCACCATGGCCGAATGGGAGAAGAGGATGTTGGAGGAGGACGAGCTCCTCACCCCGTTTTCGCATCCGGAAATCTCCAGCCATTCGCCGGCGATGAAAAAGCTGTCGTCGAGGGACAATCCGTTGCTGGCCCCCATGATGCCGAGCCGGTTGAGACGCACGCCGTAGGCTCCCTCCATCTGGAATCCGTCCACTGCGGAATCGGAAATAAGGTAGAGGCTGCCTCCCTCCAAGACGTTGGTGCTGCCGACGATGTTCACCTGTTCCCCGGCATCCTGGGAGACGTCGCCGGCATCCAGATCGCCGACGATCGTCGGCTCCGAGGTCTGGTAGCGGCCGGTGTCCACATAGACCACATCCCCCGGTTCGAGGTTGTAGGCATCCAGGATCTCGGAAATCCAGCGCGCGGGCGAGCTCGGCGAGGCTCCCGTGTTGGTGGAACTTCCCACGGCGGTGCAATAGACGTCGCCATCCGGAAACTCGTCGTTCACATAATAATAGACCGGTCCGTTGTGGAGAACGAAGTTGAGCGCGCTGGTGGCGCTCACGCCGGATTCGACCTCGTCCTGCGCCCGCCACAAGGCCAAGGGGGAAGACGGCTGGCTCGAGCTGTTCCAGACCACGCCTCCGAGACTGGCGGGGATGCCCGCCCCTACGAGAATCCATGTGGCCCCGTTGTCGATGGAAATCTCGATGCGGACCGTGTGGCCGGTGGCCTGCCCGGTGGCCGACCAGTTCAAGGAGATCTGGCCGGACGCCACCCCTCCCCGGTTCAGCGTCAACAGATGCAGGGCCGAATTGGTGGCGGATTTCGACGCCCAGGCCGACCCGCCATAAAGTCCGATGTTCAAACGGCTCCCGTTGGGCGACGGCTCGTTGGTCCACGCCGTCGAACTGGAATCGCCCGCATCGATCAAGGGGGAGGAAACCGCATCGGACACCCAGTTGCTGCCGGACCAGCGGCCCGCGCGGCTCTTCAGATGGAAATCGTGGGCCGTCGCGTTCGCCAGCAGCGGATCCCCTTCATAGGAATGCAGATCCTGTCCAGAAGCCGAGGCCCACGCGCCAACGGTATCGTAGATGATGGGCACCGGAGACACGTTGCGGGACTGTTCCCGCCGGAAGACACGGCCTCCATCCCCCAGCCAGATGGCATTGTAGTCCGCATACAAGGTTTCAGAGAGCCCCAGTCCATAGACATACTGTCCCGGAGCAACGGAAAGGATGTTGTGCCGGACGGTCGTCTGGTTCATCCCGCCCACCTCGATCGCGGTATCTGAAGTCTCCCAGAATACGTTGTGCTCGATCACCGGAAACACGGTGTTGGTGGCCCGGTTCCAGTTCTCGACCAGGACACCCTGGTTGGAGTTGTACACGAGGCTGTTGGCCACGCGAAGCCGGCTGCCCGCATTCAGGCGGAAGCCGATGTTGCCGGCCCCGACCGCGATCCATTCCGCCGCCGCGTCGTAGCAATCGTTGAACACCACGGCGCTCGAGACGGTGTTGGAAATCGCGATGTTCCGCAACCGGATGCCGACGGCGTAGTCCATCTGGATGCCGATGGCGTTGAACGAACGCTCCAGGACCGTCCCGTTCACCATGGAGTTGGTGCTCCCCTGGATCACCACGGGATCCGTGTCCAGCGAGCCGGCGGAATCCGCCTGCGTGATGTGCCACGGATCGTTCCCGCGATAGACGCCCGTATCGATATAGACGATGTCGCCTCCCTCCAGGTCGTACTTGGCCAGCAAGGAATTCAGGTCCGCCATGGGGGCGCCCGGCAGCAGTCCGGTGTTCGCGTTGTTGCCCGCCACCGAGCAATACACATCGTTGCTGGTGGAATTATCGTTGATATAGAAATAGAAGGGGGCGTTGCGCACGGCGAAAAGCCCGCTGCTTTGCGTGACGCTGCCGTCGGCTCCTTCGATCTTCAGCTTGCCTTGGACCGATTGGGCGCTGAGGGTCGAATTCCAGATCCAGGCGCCGGTCGCCGCCGAAACCCCGTTGGTCAGGAGCGTCCAGGTCGATCCGCCGTCTGCGGAATAGGAAATGGACACCGTGGTGCCGGTCGCCGCTCCCCGGGCCAGCCACGTGATCCACACGTTGGTTCCGGACGCCCGGCCTCCGTCGTTGAAGCTGATCAGCGTGAGCGCGCCGTTGGTCGGCGTCTTGGAGGCTTCCGCCGTATTGCCGTATCGACCGATATTGACCCGCCCTCCGTTCGGCAAGAGCTCGTTGGTATAGGTCGATGACGGACTGCCCGCATCGATCAGCGGCGAATTGGTCGAGGCCGGATCCAGAACGAAGCTCCCGGTGGATGGATCGAACCGGCCGGCGGAGCTCTTCAGATGGAAATCGCCCGAGGCGGCATCCGCAAAGCGGGGATCCAGCGAAAGGCTCATGACATCCAGCCCGGTTTCGCTCGACCAGTTCCCGACGGAATCGAATTCCCGCCCGAAGCCGGCTTCGTACGACAACGCCGCCAAGGCCCCGTCCACCAGATAGAAGTCATTGTAGTTGCCATACAGGGTCCCGCGGACTTCATAGCAGGCGATGCGGACGCCGAACGCCCCCATCGCGCAGTTGCTGACCGCCACGAACGCCGCCTCTCGGTTCAGGTCGTAGCCGCTCATCAACTGGTTGCGGGCCAGCACCTGGGCCACGCCGTTGGACCAGAGCGTCCCGAATTCCAGCCGCGTATTGAAGGAAGCCATGCTTCGCACCCCGTTGGTCGCCACGCCCGCAACGGAGAAGTTGCGCAAGAGGATGTTGGAGCTCGAACTGATGGCCACCCCGTTTTGCAGCCCCCCGCGGATGTCCACTTGTTCGACAACAACATCTTCCGAGCGGGTAATCGACGCGACGTCGCGGGACGCGGTCTGGGATTGGAAGCGGAGGTCCCTCAAGGTCACGCCCCGGGCATTCTCGAGCTCGATGCCGGCGCCGAGGAACACGCTGCCAATCGCATTCGTGCTCCCCTGGATCGTCACGGGCTCGCCAGCGGTTCCGCTGTCCGGAAGGCCGACTTCGACCGGCGTATCCAAGAGATAATCCCCCGTGTCGATCAGGATCCGGTCGCCCGGTTCCACATCGTACCGCGACAAAACGTCCGCCAAGGAGGATAGCGGCGAGTTCGTCGACAACCCGGTGTTCTCCGGTGCGCCCGGCACCGTGGCATAGACGTCGTTGCTGGTCGAGGCGTCGTTCACATAGAAGGCGAGATTGGTATTGTGGATCACGAAATCCCGTTCAGAGGCCGTGACCCATGTGGGCTGGCTTTGGCTTTGCACGCGCCACCGGGCGGTCTGGATCGAAGGATTGGTGGTGGAATTCCAGGCATAGGAGCCCACCGTGGCCAGGCTCGTCCCGATGGTCTGGAAACTGGCGCCGCTGTTGGTGGACAATTGGATGTTGACCATGTGTCCGGCATTGGTCGCCCCGCCCCGGGCGATCCACCGCAGCGTCTGGGTTCCCCGCACCACCCCGCCCTGGTTGAGCGAAAT
>DMJA01000142.1 GCA_003451935.1 Verrucomicrobiota bacterium
GGTGGGGTCGCTGCTGGAGGTGGGGACGGGCTTCCACCCCGAATTGACCGGGCGCGAAAACGTCTATATGAACGGAACCATCCTCGGGATGAAGATGCGCGAGATCGACGCGAAGTTCGACGAGATCGTGGCCTTTTCCGAACTGGAGAAGTTCATCGACACTCCCGTGAAGCGATATTCGAGCGGGATGTACGTGCGGCTGGCGTTTTCCGTGGCGGCGCATCTGGAGCCGGAGATCCTCCTGGTGGACGAAGTGCTGGCGGTGGGCGATGCGGCTTTCCAGAAGAAATGCCTTGGCAAGATGGGCGACGTCGCCAAGGAAGGGCGCACCATCCTATTTGTGAGCCACAACATGAATGCCATCCAAACCCTGTGCAACCGGGGCGTCCTGCTGGACCGGGGCGGGGTGGCGTTCGAAGGGGAAATCGCTCCGGCGATCAGCCGCTACCACAGCCTGATCCGCAGTCACGAGGTCCGCCGCGGTGCGGACCTGAAGGGAATCCAAATCACTTCCTTCCGGGTCGAAACCAAGCCGGGCCCCGGGGCGACCTCCGACAGCGAACTGACGGCGGAGGTGGATTTCTTCACGGACCAGCCGTTGCGGAACTGCTACTGGAACTTCGTAATCGAGGACATTGAGGGTCGGTTTGTGATCCATGCCCGCACGGACCCGGCGCAGGAGCAATCCATTTTTGAGAGCGGGTGGCACACGACGCGCATCCGTCTGCCGCGCCTGGGAGTGCAGACGGGGGTGTATTCCATGTGGTTCCGACTGCATGTGAACAGCGGCGAAACCTTTGTTACGGTGGATTCCGAGCGGCATATGCTGGAGGTCCAGGGGCCTGCGGTTTCCGGCCTGGTGGTTGCGCCCTATGAATGGTCTTGGATGGAAAATACGGAGAGAATCCCATGAAATCGATCGTTCCAATTCTGGTCAAAATCTGGCGGCGGATCAATCCGGTGGCGCAGCTCCGCGCGGATGTGGAAGCCCTGAAAAGGGAATGCAAGCTGGCGGTGCCGGTGTCGTCGGATGTGATCCTGACCCGGTTTGAGGATTTCATCCTGAGCCTGCCGGCCAAGGACCACGGCATGGTGGCCTCCTACGTGTTTGGCGACAACATTGAACTGGGGTTTCGCCTCTTGTTCCAGCAGATGCTGCGGGAGGGGATGGCGGTGATCGACGTTGGTGCTCACATCGGCATCTACACGCTGCTGGCTTCAAGCCGCGTCGGCCCGAATGGGCGCGTCTTCAGCTTCGAGCCCACGCCGGCCACCTACGAATTGCTGCGGGAGAACGTAGGTCGCACCGCCTATCGCCATTGGGTGACCCTCCACCAGAATGCCGTGTCGGACAAGGCGGGGCGCCTGTCTTTTGCCATCTCGAAGGACAGCAGCCGGAACAACTCTTTGTTCTTCGATGACAAGGCCGAGCGGCAGGAAATCGTCGAGGTGGAGACGGTCGTTCTGGACCAAACGATTCCCGAAGGGCAACAAATCGACCTAGTGAAAATCGATGCCGAGGGCGCGGAGCCCGCGGTAATCCGGGGCATGGTGCGCATTCTGGAGCGCAATCCGGACATCGTTTTGTTCATGGAATACGCGCCCGAGCACATCCAGCGGGCCGGGGAATCCGCGGAAGCGCTGTTGCGCCAGTTGGCGGGCATGGGTTTCCGCTTTTACGTGATTCGCGATTTCGAAGGCGCCTGCGATGAAATCGGGATGGAGGACCTGCTCCGCAAGCCCAGCGCGAATCTGCTGGTCAGCCGCCACGCTTGCCCGGGGCATCGGTCATGAAAACGGCGGACCGGCCGTTCTACATCTCGGCGGAGTACCTCCTTCCCCACTGCGGGTTGGCCCATTATCTGGAGACGTTGGTGGGTGCCTTACGGAGGATTCAGCCGGAATCTGGAATCGTCGTGAAATCCCTTGAGCCTTTGTGGGAGGGAGATGACACTATTTCCCTCCGCACGGATGTCGGCCCGCTGGAGCGCCATGTGGTGCGTCCGGGCGTACGGGACTTCATCATGGTGCACATCCAGCCCCACCTGCCGAAATTCGTTTGGGACGCCGTGTTGTGGGGGCTGTCGGCCTACAACTACTTTGTCATCCATCGCCGCATCGCGCGCGGATGGTTGGAGCAGGATGCCGACACCTGCGTTCTCCTGCCGCACATCCCTCTGGACCCGGCGGTGAAGCTGTATTACCGGGCCTTGATGAAATGCCGGTTAATCTGGGTGATCCACGATCTGCATCCCTTCTATTTTCCAGAGGCCTGGAACCGGTCCTCCCTGAAAATGTGCAAAACCATCCTGCCCGAATTGGCCCGGAAGGCGCGCCACATCATCGTGCACAACGAATTTACGCGGGATTCCGCGGTGAAATACCTGGGGGCCGATCCGAAAAAGATGACGGTCATCCGTCTGCCCCACATCATGAATCTGGCCCCGGCGGGGGATGCCACCGGTGACGCAGCGGTGTTGGCGGAACTAGGCGTCCGGAAGCCCTACGCCTTGTGGGCCAGTTCAACGACCATCCTCCATAAAAACCACGAGCGGCTGATCCGGGCTTGGATCCAAGTGCAACAAAAGTCGGAACAGCGGGTGCAACTGGTCTGCACGGGCAGCAAGCAGCCCCGTTGGCATGAAATCGCGCCGGTGCTGGAATCGGTCGGTGACGGGGCGGACATCGTATTCACCGATACGATCCCGAAAGCCTCGCTCCAGGTTTTGCTGCGCAACGCGGCACTGGCGGTTTGCCCCACTCTATTCGAGGGCGGGGGGTGCGGTCCGGCGATGGAGGCGGCCTACGCCGGCGTCCCTGTTGTTTGCTCCAACATCCCGCAGATCCAGGAACAGTACGACCACCGCGAGGACCTGTGCCGCTATTTCGATCCCCGCGACGAAGCTTCGCTGGCGGCGGCGGTGTTGCTGGCCCTGAAAAACAGGGACGAAACGCAAACCATGGCGGAACGCGCCCAAAAATGGATTCAACAACGGCGGACATGGGACGATGTCGCACGGGAATACTGGGCGGTCATCAATACCGTTCGGCAGGGGCAGAAGGCATTGCCGGCACCATGAAACTCTGCATCATCGACCCCATTGGCAATCTTGGCGGTGGCAGCCGGTTTCTCCGCTGCCTCGTCCCAGCGCTGAAAGAACGGCGGCCGGAGTTGATCCTGCGCCTGCTTGCGCCTCGCGCCCTGTTCGCGCGGGAGGATTGGAAGGCCTTCGCCGGAACGCATGGTCTGGAAGTCGTCGAATTAGTTTCCACCCGCTGGACGCAGGAGGGGGTGCCCGGACTTCCCTCCACGGCGGCGGGAATCCGCTATGCCCAAGGCCGTTTTCCAAAATGGCTCGGGCGGCTGCCCGGTCGGATGTCCGGGAACTTCCAAAACGAAGTCCGGCGGAAAAGTGCCGGAGCGGATTTGGCGTTCTTTCCCTGGCCCTTCCTGTTTTCGCTGCCGGCGCTGGATTGTCCGGCGGCTGCCGTGGTTCATGATTTCAACTACAAGTATTCTTTCGGCGGATTTTCCGCCCTGTTCCCTTGGCAACGGGAACTGGTTGAGCGGGAAATGCCGCGCTGGCTGGCTGGCACCCATCCGGTGGTGACATCGGACTTCATGGCGGCGGAACTGCGCCGTTTTTATCCGGACTGGCAGGAGAAGGCGACGATGATCCGGATGCCGCCCATGATTCCGCCGCTGGCCCCGGTGAAAGACGACCGGCCGTCGGAGGAAATCATTCGCCGTTTGGGCATTCAGTCGCCGTTTGTTTTGTATCCGTGCAATCTGCATGCCCACAAAAACATTGGCCCGCTCCTCGCGGCCATCGCCCTGTTGGCAGAAAAGGGGACGGCCCCCAGTCTGGTCTTGACCGGGCCCTATACGGATCAAATCCGTGGCCCGGCCTGCCGCATAGGCGTGGTCCGGGATGCCGGGCCCGCCAACGTGATCGGGCTGGGCTATGTGTCCCACCGGGACATGGAGGCGTTGACGGAATTGGCGGCCGTGGTGGTGTCGAGCTCTCTCTATGAGGCGGGCAATGGCCCCGGCCTCGAGGGCTGGGCGAAGGGGCGGCCGGTGGCGATGTCGGACATTCCGAGTTTTGTAGAGCACATGAAGGTGTGGGGCGTCCACGCCGAACTGTTCAATCCCCGGTCTCCGGAGAGCATCGCCGCGGCGTTGGACCGGATTTTGCGGGATCCTGACAAGGCGCTGGCCTTGGCCAAGGAATCCCAGAAAAGAATTTCGGCCAACACGTGGGCTCGCGCCGCGGACCAATATCTGTTACTTTTCGACCGAATGACAAAGGAGAATACGCCATGAAGAAACCCATCCGGATTCCCGTTTATCAGCCCGATTTGAGCGGGAACGAGAAGAAGTACGTAATCGAATGCCTGGATTCGACCTGGATTTCGTCCAAGGGGGAATTCCTGCAGAAGTTCGAACGCCGTTTTGCGGAGGCGACCGGCGTGAAGCGTGCCACGGCGGTTTCCAACGGCACGGTGGCCATTCATCTGGCTTTGCTGGCGCTGGGCGTGGGGCCGGGCGACGAAGTGATCGTGCCCTCCCTGACCTATGTGGCCTCGGTGAATCCGATCCTCTATGTGGGCGCCAAGCCGGTTTTCGTGGATTCCCTGCCGGGCACCTGGCAGATGGATCCAGAGGATGTGAGGAGAAAGATCACGCCCCGGACGCGCGCCATCATCGCCGTTCATCTGTACGGGCATCCCTGCGACATGGATCCGATCATGCACATCGTTCGGGAGCATCGGCTGCTGCTGCTCGAGGATTGCGCCGAGGCCATGGGGTCGCGCTACCACGGGCAGCACGTCGGTTCGTTCGGGCACATGGCGGCCTACAGCTTCTTCGGCAACAAGACGGTGACGACCGGCGAAGGCGGCATGGTGGTCACAAACGACGAGACGTTGCACGACCGGGCGCTCCATTTCAAGGGGCAGGGGTTGGCGCGAGATCGGGAATATTGGCACGACGTGGTCGGGTACAACTATCGCATGACCAACATATGCGCGGCCATCGGACTGGCGCAACTGGAGCGGCTGGACGCCATTCTGGAGCGGAAGCGCAAAGTCGCCCGGGGCTACCGGGAGGCGTTGGCGGGATTGCCCGTCGCCCTGCACGCGGAAAGTCCGGGCGTGTTCCACTCCTACTGGATGTGCTCCATCCTCGTGGACAATCCGGACGACCGGGATCCGCTGCGCGAGGCCCTGTTGGATGCAGGAATCGAGACCCGGCCGGTATTTTATCCGGTCCACACCATGCCGATGTATGCGGGGCATTTCGACAGCCATCCGGTGGCGGAGGACATCGCCCGCCGGGGGATGAACCTTCCCAGCTGGCCCAATCTGGGTCAGGAACAAATTAAGGAAATCGCCGGGATTGTGGCGAAGTACTACCAGCGGGGCTGAGCAAACATGTCCGTTCCATATTACCTGTTTGGCTGCGGCGGCCACGGGCGCAGCATCGCGGAAATCGTCCTGTCGAATGATCCGGCAGTGGACATCGTTTTTGTGGACCGGATGGCCCGTCCGGGGGAAAAAGTGCTGGGGTTTCCCGTCTGGCCGAATGTGGATCTGCCGGTCGAATGCCGGGTCTTGGCAACGGTCGGGGACAACGAGGAACGCAAAAAAATATTTGAGGCACTCCCGCGCGAAAAGCTGGAACCCTTGATTTCCATCAGGGCCCATCTGGGTCACCAATGCATCATCGGCCGGGGCAGCAGCGTGGGGGTGGGCGGCTATGTCGGACCCGAAGCCGTGGTCGGCGACAACACCATTTTGAACACGGGCTGCATCGTGGAGCATGAGGTGGTCGTCGGGTCGCACAACCATATCGCGCCCCATGTCACCATATGCGGGCGCACCCGCATCGGCGACTTGGTGATGATCGGTGCCGGGGCGACCGTGATCGACGGAATCCGGATCGTTTCCAACGTGATCGTGGGCGCCGGGGCGACGGTGGTGCGCGACATCACGGAGCCGGGGGTGTATGTGGGTACGCCAGCGGTGCGGATTGCGCCCTATCCCGCCAACGGCGGCAGATAGCGCGGCTGGTTGTCCGCTTCAGGCGGAGGGCGGTGGCTTCGCCGGGGAAAGGGAATTTCCGGTGAGCTGAAGGCATAGCTTTTTGCCCAGGATTTGGGACGGGTCCTCGACGAGCACATGGAGCAACCACGCGAAAAACATGCAGCCGGCCATGACCAAGATGAGGGAAAGCCCGTGGGGAAAACCCTTTTCCGACAAGATCCGGAGGGCGGTGAATCCAGCGATGGCGTGGATGACGTACAGCGGATAGCTGATGTCGGCCAGAAAATTGAACACGCGATTTCCGCGAAATGGTCCTGGAAACACATAGGCGAATGCAAACGTCAGCAAGGCGATGCCATAGCTTCCCGCAAGCACCGGGCTCCACGGATATGGCCCGGCCAGCCCGTGGAGGCAGAACAGGGCATACAGGGAGAAGATCCCCAAACAGGCCGTATTCCGGTTTACTTTGCCCCGGTGCAAGAAATGGAACATGACCCCGATGAACATGAAGATGATATAGCGCGAAGCCGTGAGGAGCACCATGCCCAGCCGGTAGAACGAAGCATGGTTCTTTTCCCAGCCCGGAAGCATCCGGTCCAGAAGCAACGCCAGCAGGAAAAGGATGACTGGCGCCCCGAACGCCTTGAGGGAATAACGCCGGAGCCAAACGATCAAGACGGCACAGAGGAAATAGAACTTCAATTCGATTTCAAGCGTCCAGACGATGAAGTCGATGTGCCGGGACCACAGGATGTCCCGAATGCCGGGCACGTAATGGATGAGCACTTCCGGAAGGCGGTAGGGCCATGCGACGTCGAAATAGCGCGTGCCCAGAAGCAGCGCGAACAACGTCAGGCTGAACCCGGCGAGATAGGTGGGAACTATGCGGAACAGCCGGTTGACCGAGAAGCCCAGCCAGCTCATTTTCTGCAGAGAGAAGGGGATGACGAACCCGCTGATGATGAAAAAAAGGGCGACGCCAAAAGGGGCCAGGTTGAAAAAGGGCGACGCATCCAGCCAAAGGGAATAGAACTCGACGGGATGGGCCTCTGCCGGCAAGGCGGGGACACAAATCATGGCGGCGATCAAATCGCGCCCGGGGCCGAAGAACCCGAGATAGTGGGCAACCATCACCGCGACGGCCGCAAATCCCCGCAACG
>DMJA01000210.1 GCA_003451935.1 Verrucomicrobiota bacterium
GGATGACGGACCCCGACGACCCCAGCACGTTGCCGAACCGCACCGCCATGAACCGGGTCTTGCCGGGCGCGCGCGATTGCATCAGGATTTCCGCCACCCGCTTGCTGGCGCCCATCACGCTCGTCGGCCGCACCGCCTTGTCCGTGGACACCAGCACGAAGCGCTCCACGCCGAACTCCTCCGCCACATCCATCAGCACCGCGCTGCCCACCACGTTGTTGAACACCGCCTCCCACGGGTTGCCCTCCACCATGGGCACATGCTTGCACGCCGCGGCGTGGAACACGATCTGCGGCCGATGCCGATCGAAGAGATGGGACATCAGCGCCCGGTCCTGGACCCGGCCCATCGCCGGATGGAGATGTTCGAAGCGGGTCTCCGCGCGGAGCGCTTTCTCGATCTGGTACAAATTGAATTCGTTGGCCTCGATCAGCAGAAGCCCCGCCGGCTTGAAGCGCAAAATCTGCCGGCACAGCTCCGACCCGATGGATCCGCCCGCGCCGGTCACGGCCACCGTCTTGCCCGTCAGGCAATGTCCGATTCCCTCCCAGTCCAGATGCACCGGCGACCGCCCCAGGATGTCCTCGTACTCCACCTCCCGGACATCGTTCACCGTGACCCGGCCATCGACCAACGAGGTGATCGAAGGCAGCGTCTTGAAGGGCAGCCCCGTCGCCTTGCACGTGATGACGACCTGCCGCATGTCGTCGCCCACCACCGACGGCATCGCGATCAGCAATTCGTCCGCCTGGAACCGGCTGGCCAAGAGCGGCAGCTTGCTGATGGGCCCGCGCACCGGCACATCGAGCAGCCGTTGACCATACTTGCGCGGATCGTCATCGACGCAAGCCACGATGTCGTAGCGGGACCGCGCATCGCCTTGGATTTCCCGGATCATGCTCGCCGCCGCATCCCCCGCTCCGATGATCAACAGCCGGATCTGGCGCACGGGCAGGCTGTCGTCATCTTCCCGGTTCCACAGCGCGAGCCACGCCTTCTTGCGGGTCCCCACCATCCGGATGGCAATCCGGAATCCCCCGCAGAAAACCAGCGTAAAGATGCAGTCTGCCAGGAAAACCGACCGCGGATAGCCCGTAAAATGGAAGACGATGGTCAGGCTCGTGATCAAAATCAAGGAGGCCAGCCCCGACGCCTTGGCGAGCCGGATCGCATCGGGAATGCTCGTGTATCGCCACATGCCGCGATACACCCCCATCGCCCCGAACACCGCCACCTTCACCACCAGCAGCCACGGCAGGAGGATGAGAATGCGACGCCACTGCGAGGGGGGGATGTCCAGGGAATACCGGACGCCATAGGCCAGGACCAGCGAGGCGACAAACAGCGCCAAATCGCCGGCGAGGATCACATAGAAATTGCGGTTTTTCAGTTGGTTCAACATGGCATCACGCCCTCGGAGTCACGGGAGGAACATTGCGCGGAATATAGCCCCTCCCCCGCCGAAAGAAACGCAGAAATTCGGTCATGCGGATTTCCCCATCATCCAATCGGCCACCCACCAGAACAAAACCACCCCCGCCAGATTGGCCGCCGCATCCCACCAACTGAACATCCGGCTGCCCCCGCTGAACCCAAGCTGCAGCAGCTCCATCAGCAACCCGTACCCCGCCCCGGCCAAAGGCAGCCCCCACATCCAGATTTCGAAGTCTCTAGTCTCTGGTCTGTTGTCTCTCGTCTGGCTCTTGTCCCCCGCCGCCCAGCGCAACAAAATCCCCAACACCCCATACATCGCCACATGGGCCACCTTGTCGATCCCCGGGATCCCCGCCGCCGACGGCGGAAACATCCACGCCGGCAGCAACGACAATATCGCGATCAGCGCCAAATGCGCCCCGCACGCCCACCGGCGGGCCACCATCGGAACTGCGGCCAAAAGCGCCCTCATTCTCCTGTTCCGGTTCTGTTGCGGCCGGTCGCGGTGAGGCCGGCGGCGGTTTCGTGTACGGTCCGCTGGCGCCGGCGCGCGGGCACCTTGCCCGCCTCCGAGCGGGCGGGACTCCCGCGCTCCCAGGGGGGCTCCCCGGTCACCCTTTCGCCGCCGACCGGACGTGTTCGCAGATGTACCCCAGCTCGTCGTCCGTCAGCGACGGATAGATCGGCAGGGAAATCACTCCCTGCCAATGGCGTTCGGCGGTGGGATAATCCGCAGGCTTCAGCCCATACCGGTCTCGATAATAGCTCATGCGGTGAAGGGGCTTGTAGTGGACCGACGTGCCGATGCCCGCCGCGTTCAGTTGTTCAATGAACCGGTTCCGGCCCACCGGACATGCAGCGCCGAGCACAATCCAGAACAAGTGCCAGGCATGATCTTCCCGAGGCCCTTTGCATGTGGGCAGATCCAGATGTTCCACGCCCGCCAAGGCGCGATAATAGAACTCCGCGCATCGCTGTCGTCCACGGCGAAACTCCTCCGCCCTCTCCAATTGCGCCAATCCGATGGCTGCATTGATGTCCGGCATGTTGTATTTGAAACCGGGGGCCACCACGTCGTATTCCCAATTCGCCTTGGCCTCGGTGAAGCGCCCCCAGATGTCGCGGTTGATGCCATGCAACCGCATGACCTTGGCGCGCCTGTAAACCGCCTCGTCGTCCGTCGCCAACATCCCCCCCTCGCCCGTCGTGAGGGTCTTGTTGGCATAGAAGCTGAAGCAGGTCGCATCCCCGAACGATCCGATCATCCGCCCCTTGCATTTTGTGGGAAAGGCATGCGCGGCATCTTCGATCAGCCGGATGCCGTATTTGCGGCATACGGCCAAGATGCCCTCCATCTCCGCCGCCTGGCCGCCAAAATGGACCAGCACCAGCGCCTTGGCTTCCGGATGTCGCTTGGCGGCCGCTTCCAAAATCTCCGGAGTCACCAGGCACGTGCCGTATTCGACATCCAAAAACACCGGATCGGCCCCCAGATACCGGATGATCTACGCCGACGCCGTGAAGGTCATCGTCGGCACGAGCACCTTGTCTCCCGGCCCAATCCCGATGGCTTCCGCCGCCAAATGAAGCGCAGCGGTGGCCGAATTGACCGCACAGGCGTGTTTGGCGCCGACCGCCTCGGCAAACCGCTTTTCGAATTCCGCGCATTTGCCCGCCGTCGTGAGCCACCCGCTCTTCAAAACCTCGCCCACATAGGCCAGTTCGTTGCCCGAGCAATCCACTTTGGAAAAGGGAATATTCATTGCAGACTCATGCCTATTGAATTTGGCGCCCCGATTGGATCACGGCGAGGGAATCGGGTCCGCAGTTCATGAGGAGATCCAGCACCCCCAGATAGGGCATGAACTCCCCCCACAATTGCGGATACACCGGATGAACGTAGTTCTGGAACACGATCTTCAGCCCCGCCACCTCGACCAAGCCCATGTCCATGAACTCGGCCGCGACGGCCCCATCATGCAGCACCCCGATGCCCGCCCGCTGGCAGAGATGGATGATCCGCTCGGTTTTGCCCAGATGCCCGTCATCCTCGGCGAGGTCCGAGCTTCGGAGTAGTTTCGCTTGGATCCCCAGCGCCTCCATGAAGAACGCGATGAGTCCGATGGTGAAATCCGCCAACCGTTCCGGCTTCCGCTGGTACAGGCCGCGCACGGCCGGAAAGTAGCGGTCGAAATGCCCCGCCTTGCGGTAGCCGTGTTCGATGGTCCGCAGGTGCTTCTCGACCCAGGCCTGCGAATAATCGATCCGCTTCTGCGCGATGGATACCCCGAGGTTGCCGTCCGATTTGACCGGAATCGTCAACAGTACCTTCCCGTTGGGCCCTTTCACGTAATTCCGCTGCTGCCAGGACTTGGGTTCGAACTGCACGTGATCGAACGCCACATAGACATCCGCGGCGGCGAGCATTTCAAAATACCCGAGCCAAGGCAGATAGGTCGGTTGCAGGATGGCGCCTTTCAAATTCATCGCATGCAGTTTAGGCCAAATGTTCCGGTCCGCCAAGCGCCGGCGGTTCCCCCACGCCCCGCACCTTGTCCACGTAGCCGTGAAAAACACTTGCGCCAATGCGCTTCATTCCCAGTGAATAGGGCACCGTCAACAGCAGGATCAGCCCATCGGTGCGCCAAGAGGATTTCTCCACGTACAGCACATCGAGTTCGAGATTCTGCGCATTGTTCAGGTTGCGCCCGTCCACGACCTGGGCCAGCCCCGTGATGCCCGGCAACACCGCAAGCCGCTTGGCCTCCCGCTCCGTATAGCGGCCTTTATCCCAAGGAACGTCCGGGCGGGGACCGATCAGGCACATGTCGCCCTTGATCACATTGAACAACTGCGGCAGCTCGTCGAATCCCAAACGCAGGAACTTGCCAATCGGAGTCAACCGCGGATCGTTCTCCAGCGTCAGCACCTTGCCGTCCGGCCCCAGCACCGGCGCCACCCCCACCCGCATGCTGCGGAACTTGTACAGCCGGAACACCCGGCCGTTGCGCCCGAGCCGGTCACTGACATACAGCACCGGGCCCCGGGAAGTCAGCTTCACCGTCACGGCAAGCAACAACAGCAGGGGCGACAAAAGGATTAAACCAACAAACGACAGGATCCGTTCCAAAATGGCTTTCGCCTTCCAGGATCGCGGACCGGCAATCGCGGTTGGATCAAGCGCCGTCATGGCTCCAAGAATCGTCGATATTGGTTGTACCCTGCCGCTGTCCGCTCAAGAACGAATCCGTGTTTCACATAAAACGCATTGGCGCGGCCATTATCGACCTCGGTTTTCAGCATGATGGACTTGAACCCGCGGCTACGCGCATCTTCCAGCAAACGCAATAGCAATTGCCCCGCGATTCCGCGTCCGCGGAAATCTTCATCCACCACAATGGGCCGCAGTTCGTATTCGGCTTGCCCGCCAAGGGGGAACTCCTGCCTGTGGCGAGGCAAAAGCCTGCGGGAAAGATCGCCCCAGCCAGAAGGATGCAAGAGCACATGGAGCCCACCCCATAGCAACAAGCCGCCCCACATCGCCCGCACTAGATTTTGGCGAACAGACGCTGGATTCCAAACGCCACATACGAAGCCGGCAATCCGGCTGCCGGACTCCACCTCGACATAGCCGCATCCCCCGCCGGCCGCCAAGGACAGAGAACGATAGTAGCAGGCCAGAAGGCGCCGCCCCGTATACCCCTTCAAGCGGGAACGCAAGAATGCCTGGTGCAGAACCGCAACCGCCACGGCATCGCCAGGTTCGAGGGGCCGAATCACAAACCCCCTCCTGAAGCTTTCCGCTGGCTGGCCATCTCGAGGAGGGCAGCCAATTCACCGAGGCACTTTTCACGCGAAAAATATACAAGGGCATAGGCTCGTCCGCTGCCCCCCATCGATTGGAAGCGTTCCGGCAGGGCGGCCTGCGCCTCGCCCATTGCGTCAGCAAATGGGCCCACCTCTTCAGGCGGACACAGCCACCCGCATCCCGCGTTGCGCAAATCGTCCGCCAAATCGCTTTCATTATCCACGGCGGCAAGGATCGGCTTGCCGGACAGCATGTAGGAAATGCACTTCGACGGCGTGGAACTGAGCGCCCCCCCGCGCCGGGTGGGCAGCAAGAATACATCCGCCATGGTCTGGATCCGCGCCACCCGCATCGCATCCGGATCCGAACGGAACAACACATTCTGGAGGCCAAGCTCGCGCGCCAGCGCCATGCACGATGCCTTGGCGCTCCCTTCGCCAACGATCACCAGTTGATTGTTTCCAGAGGCGATGGCTTGGAACGCCTGGATGGCCGTTTCCAACCCGGAAAGCGCGGAAAGATTCCCGAGGTACATGAACGTGAATCGGTCTGCCGGAACCTCATACTCCTTGCAGACTTCCCTCCGGTCGTGGACCTCCTCGAACGGCTTCACGTCCACCCAGTTCCGGACGACATGAACCCGCCCCTCGATTCCTCGGCTCGCGGCATACTGCCGGCCGATCCGCGGTGAAAGCAGCACGACCGCTGCGGACCGCCGGGCCCCGGCCCGGTCCCACGCCCGGAGAATCCACGCACCGGCTTTGAATATGCAGGGGGGGAGTTTCGTCGTCAGCGACTCGGGATAGATATCCATCACATGTTGCACCACCGGGATTCCATGCCGCGCCGCTTCCCGCGTCAAATGCCAAGGCCCGAAGATGGGCCACATGTTGGCGTAGATGACATCAAATTCGCTTCGATGCCCCGCCAACCAGTTCGCCACCTGCCGCCCGAAGTCCCAGCTCTCGCGGGCACGGTTCAACAAGCGGGAATCGGCGCAGTGATAAGAATCAAGCCGGGTAATGTCAGTGGGCTCTGGGCTGTCGGCAACCGGACCGGCCCCACGCGACGGTTGGGGACAAAGAACATGCACACCATGGCCTCGGGATTCCAGATGCGCCTTCAGATCACAGCTCAACCGCGCCGAAACCACGGGTTCCGGAGGATAGACGGCAGTGACAATGAGAACGCGCATCGCGGCAAAACAGTTATTGAATTTTCAAGCCGGTTTGTCCACGCCGATTTCCCGCATTTGAACGAACTGACCACGAAAGAAAATCGCATGCCAAAGGGCGAGGCAGAATGGACGCCAGAATTGCTCGATCGTACCCTGCTGATGCATCAGATACGCTTCGCACGCCATCATGGCGGAGGGTCGCAGAAATGGCGTGTCCGGAACAAGAGCGTGGGTCAAGTCGCGCAGGGTGTTCCGGTTGGTCTCGATAAACAGCGGCAGCGGCGCGGCGAAACCAAATTTACCCTTTTGATCGAGGACATTATCCGGAACGACTCCACGCATCGCCGTGCGCAAAGCCTGTTTGGTTCGGCCCGCGAGAAGGGCATCCGGCGAGAAACGAGCCAGATGCTCCACAACCTCATGATCAAGAAACGGCACGCGGATTTCGACCCCGAAGGCCATGGAATTGCGGTCTTCGTAATGCAGGAACGGCGGCACCGTCCAATGCAACAGGCAATTGCGATATACCTCCTCATATGGATCCTGGCCGGCTTCCCGCCAGAATCCCCCTATGGCGAGATCTCTCGGCGCGTCCAGAATTCCTAGCAATCGGACCGCTTGGCGGGATTTGTGCCATTGCCTCACGCGCCGCGGGGCGGCATGCTGAGCCGCCCGGACGAGAAATTCCAGGCGCCGGCGAAAAGACGCGCCGCCGCCGTCAAGATGGCTTGCGTATTCCGTCGTAGCCGCAAACAGGCGGCTCCACTTCCTTTGCCGCAACAGACTTCCCAGCTGCCCAAGGAGATGGGTCCCATATCCCCCGAGCACTTCGTCGCCGCCATTCCCGGAAAGCAGCACCGCCACTCCCGCCGCACGGCTCATGCGGCAAAGTTCATAGTGGGCATACATGGACCCATCGGCAATCGGCTCGTCGTGGTGAAAAACGATTTCGGGCAGGGCGTCTATAAACCCCTGCCCATCCGAGGTCCATTCGTGGGTTTTGCCTTGCACCGCTTTTTGAACGACCGGAATCAAGACGTTCTCGGTATTGGGCTGAGATAGCATTGAGCTGAAGGTGTTCAACGCCCCGGCCGGCATTTCGCGGGCGGCCAGACAGGCCAAGGAGGAGGAGTCGAGCCCGCCCGAGACAAAGGCGCCCACGGGCACGTCGGACCGTAGATGCAAACGGACGGTTTCCGCCAGTTTGTCGCGCAACCCCTCGGCCTCCGCCTCGCCGAACGGGGCGGCGCCGATTTCCGGCGGCGACCAGTAGCGCACCGGCGCCGCATACCGGCCAGCCGAATCGATCCGGACCCAATGCGCCGGCAACAACTGTTCGACGCCATGGAACATAGTCTGCGCATCCACATCCTGATGCCGCCACGCGACGAAGCGCGCGACCGCATCCATGTTCACGTCATCCGCGAAGCCAGGCAAACGCACCAAGGCCTTGATCTCCGAGGCGATGAGACACCCTGCCCCACATCTCCGCAGATAGAGGGGCTTAATGCCCAAACGGTCGCGCGCAACGAAAAGATCCCGGCGCTGGGTATCCCAAAGGGCAAACGCAAACATTCCGCGGAAACGAGCCAGACAATCCACGCCCCATTGTCGATAAGCCGCGAGGATCACCTCTGTATCGCTGTTCGTGCGAAAAGTGTAGCGGGACCGCAGTTCGTTGCGAAGTTCGATATAATTATATATTTCGCCATTGAAAACAATGAGGTTGCCCGATTCCGCATCCTCCATCGGCTGGTTGCCGGTCGCCCCGACATCGATGATGCTCAGCCGGGCATGTCCGAGGGACACTTGCGGCCCCCGCCAAAAACCCAAAGCGTCTGGCCCCCGATGGCGAATCCTTCCCACCAAACCTTCCAGAAGGTTATGGAAGGGCGTTTCGCCGATGATTCCGACTATACCGCACATGCGCGCCTCAGACCTGTTGCCGGATTCCGATTTCCTTGGCCGGGTTGCCCCCCACAATGGCACCCGCCCGCACGTCTTTGACCACCACGGCCCCCAAGGCGACCACGGCGCCTTCGCCGACCGTAACCCCCATGCCGACCACCGCCTTTGCCGCCACCCAGGCATCCTTCTGGATTGTGATGGGAGCCGTCACCAGCGGGAAGGCCGGATCATGCACGTCATGGCTCGCCGTGCAGAGGAAGGCATATTGGCTGACAACCGCCCCTTCCTCCAGCGTCACCCTGTCCACGTTGTAGCAATCCACATCATCCGCCAGAATACTGTTTGCCTTCATCACCAGATTCCACGGCGCCACGACCTTGGCAGCGCCATACACCCGCGCCGTCGGATCGATTTGCGCGCCAAACGACTGCAGCAAAAACCTTTTAAGGGGGAAACCGCTTCGCGGCAAAGGGCGCGCAAACAAACCCCACAAGACCACCCAGCAAAACCGGCGTAACCGATGGGACAATGAGAAGGGACTGACGATTGTGCTCATAAGTATGGGGATAATTGCTCCATCATGATGGTCGCCGAATGCAAGGGAGAAAGGGAGGTCCGAGCGAATTCCCGCGCGGATTTCGACATGCTTTTCATCTTGGCTGGATCCGCCAAAAACCCACCCGCCGCCTCCGCAAAATCGGAAGCGTTTCGTGACACCACGCGGACGGCTCCGCTTGCTTGAAACCGGGCGGCGTCGCCGATATCCCGCGAGATGATGGCCGGCAGACCGTAGGCCAAGGCCTCGGCGATCGCCGCGCCAAAATTTTCGAATTGCGACAGGAAGCCAAACAAATCCGACTCCTGGAAAGCGGATTTCAATTCGTCGCCCCGTAGTTCGCCGACGAACCGCACGCGGTCGGCGACCCCAAGTTGCGCGGCCAACGCCTGCAAGGCAAGCCCATGTCCGGCATCAGGCCCGACGATCAACAAATAGGTTTCCGGATACCTTTTCCGCAACACGGCGAGTCCACGGATCAACTCATCGACTCCCTTCCACGGCGTCAGCCGGCCCACGAAAAGAACGACCTTGGCCTCCTCCGGAATCGACAACCGGGCCCGAAGGCCCAGCGTTTGCGGCAGCGGGCGATGGGCATCCAGGTCGATGCAGAGAGGGCAGACCACGGCGGGAGGCCGCAACCGGTGGGCGGCGGAAGAAGCCTTTTCGCCTTCCGATGTGAAGACAATCGCCGTTGACCTTCTTAATATCGGCCGCTCAATTAGTTCCATGTATGCACGCGCAAACAGCCCCCGGGTTTGCCACGCCCCCTGCGACAATGCGTTGTGGAGGATCGGCAAAAATGGCTTTCCGTAAAAACGAGCGATGCGAAATGCAACCGTCTGCGGGTAGGTCATGGTTGCGCTGGCCAGAATGATATCCGCGTCGCGAGCCATTTCTTTGGCTGCCCCCATCATGGCCGGGGCGAAAAAGGGCAAGGGAATCCGCCGAAATCCATGCACGAACACGACCGGGTTTCCCGCCACATCGACCGGCCGGCCACGCGGTACATTCAGGTGCCCCTGCGGCCGCACATCCGTGGCCAACACGGTCACGTCATGCCCCGCCTGTGTCAAGCCCTTGCACAGGGCCACCCCGGTTGAAACCGGCCCCCCAAAGCCATAGGCCGGCGCATGATATGAGCGTATCCAAAGAATCCTCAAGACGGCTCCCCATTCACCACTTCAATCCCCTTGGTCCCACCCCGCCGCTGTTTCAGGATTTTAGAACAGGCCGCCACGACATCTTCCACCCCGACCCTGCGCGTGCATTCGTTGCCGTGCCCCGGACATTGTTGGGCCATGCACCCCGAGCAAGACAAATCATGGCGCAACACGATATGCCCTGCGCCATACGGCTCCCATAAGCCAGGATAATCCCGGGCTGAAAAGACGCCCACGCAGGGCACGCCGACGGCGGCCGCGAGGTGCATGGTTCCCGTGTCGTTTCCAAGATAGGCCGCACAACGACTCAACAGTGCGGCGGATTGCCGAACACCCAGCCCGCCAGCCGCAACCGTCCCCTCGCCCCATGTAGCCACTAGGCGATCTCCCAGTTCGCGGTCATCGCCCCCCCCGGACACCACGGGCCACACGCCTGTTTCTGCAATCAACTGCTTAACGGCTTCGCCAAATCGTTCGACAGGCCATATCTTGCTAGGCATTTTGGAGCCCGGGCCAACCCCCAAGAGGGGCCGACCTTGGGGCGCGCCACGGTCTTCCAGCCACTGTTGCGCCTCTGCCCGTTCGGCAACGGTCAAAGCCAGATCGTAGCGCCCCTCTCCCGCGGCGGGCGCAGGCACCCCGGACGCGCGCAGCCGTGCCAGCAGCAAATCGGCAACCGGTGGCAGCCGCGGGGGCGGCACTCCCGAAGTGATTGGCGGCCGCACCGGCAACCCTTCGAATCCTATCCGCGCGGGAATACCTGTAGAAGCGAAGAAAAGGCGGTCACGCAAGACTCGCCATTGTCCCTGCCAGCAGCGGACCAGATACACCAGGACATCGTACCGTCCTTCATAAACCACGCGGAACATGTGGAGCGCAAGACTGGCTTTTCCGGCACAATTACCGGAGACGGGATACGACAGAAACTCGTCCACGCACCCACAGCCTTCGAGCACCTCGCGGGCGGACACCAGCGACCGCCCCCTTTGCGCATCAACCAAAAGAGAAATCCGCGCATTGGCAAAGTGCTGGCGTACAGCCCACAGGGCCGGCAGAACGCACAAGGTGTCGCCCAGCGAACCGATGGAATACACGAGTACACGGCGCACGGCAGAAACGTCCTGAATTGGCATCACATCCGGGTTCTTCATGTGCCCGGCGTTCGAGACGCGGGATATGGCGGAGCACGCCCTTGTTCAGCAGGCCGGCGCGTGGCAAATCCCTGTGCCATTGGCCTGCGCATGCGTGAAGGCCGCCAGAAGTGAAAGAACAGGACGAGAATCGCCATGTTCCGGAGCATGACAAATACGCTGCCCATATCGCTCTCGACATTGAACGCGAGATGCAACAATTGCCCCACGAAAATCATCTTTAGAAAGAGCGGCAAGTTTGAGCTGAAATAGACAAACTGGAGTAGCCCAAACATCAACAGGCCAAACAGGACGCCATAGAAAAAAGCCCCTACATAACCTCCATCGGCCACCCCGGCGGCCACCCATGTGGACGACATATCATGCACCGGCATTTCGTGCCAAACCAGGATTTGCTGTTCCGGGGCGTATCTTCCGATCTTGCCCGGCCACAGAACACGCGGAATGGCGCTGGCAACGGCATTCAGGAGATTTCTTCCCAACATGGGCCCGTGCGTCTCTTGCGCCGTCAACAAATCTCCGACAAAGCGATGAACGAAAAACATCCGGGCGGCAACGTTTTCGCGACTCCGTTCCTGCATGATTGCGCGATCGCCATAATCGCGCGTTTCCCCTGCAACATCCAGCACCTGGCCAAAGCGGGTTACCTCGCTCAATTGAGGCAACTGCTCCCGCATCTCCAGGAAGAAGGGACTTAACTGGATCATGGTTATAATCCCCGCCAGTCCGATCAAGGCGCCACGCACCTGACCGCGCCGACCGCCCAGCATCAGACAGGGCATGGCCATCATGAAGAATAACTGGATCAGCATGCGCCGCCCTGATGCAAATCCATGCACGAATTCCCCTCCAACAACCAAAACCGCCAAAATGGCTCCGGCAAAGTCGCGCTGGCCCGAGCCGCGAGAGGAAAACAACTTGTCCCCCGCCCAAACCATGAGAATCGGCGTCAGCAAGCCAGTTAAAAAACTCAAGACGACAAGCGGATAGGGCAAGGATAGCACTCGGTCCAGCGTGGCGCTTCCGGAGAAGAACATCCCGTACTGAAGCAACCAAAACCGGACCAGCCACGTTAAACCGAGGCAAATCGCGACCGCAAGGAGAGGGATTGCACGGATGGAAACCACGAGGTTGGGCAGGATCCTTCCGACGGGGACCTGATGGACATGCCGCCGGGCAAGATATATCCGATTCGTAAATTCGACGCCCGCCCAAAAAGCCAAAACCGCAAAGACGATGTCCGTCCTTAAATACTCCCGATAGAGCCCCGAAGTAATCGAAGCCACAACCGGCAGGATGATGAAGGTTATGCAAACCATCACCATCGCCAGATCGGTTAGAAGCCAGATCCTGCGCCGGAGGCGGGAAGCCACCACGAGCCCAATGCACGCCACAATGGCCAACATGTTTGCCCAAATCATGGCGGTCCCTTCACCCTTCACCCGAACAATGCAACGGCTCGGCGGAAATTTGCTGCATCATCGTCGCCAACCGTTGTGCATAACTGTATCCAGACGACCGGCAACGTTTCAAACCGCGGGCGGCAATGGCTTCCCGTTCGGCGTCGTGGACCAGGTAATGGCGCACCTTGGCGACCAATTCCTCTGGGGTGGAGAAGAAGTCCGCCTCGACGCCTTCGGCGAAGACCCGCACGTTTTCGTCATTCCGCTCGGCAAGCATAAACACGCCGCAGGCGGGAATCTCGTACATGCGCGAGTTGTCCGTGTCCCGGTTCCATTGCGAATAGAAACATAGGCATATTTTGGAACGGCAAATCGCGGCGGCGTAGTCCTCGTTGCATAAACGGGGTAGCAC
>DMJA01000092.1 GCA_003451935.1 Verrucomicrobiota bacterium
TACGCGGACGGCGAGAAGCGCTACATCCTGGCGCCCAACGGCGTGAAGGAAGGCGCGACCCTGCTGGCGAGCCCGAAGGCGGAGCCGGTGGACGGCAACGCGTTGCCGCTGTCGGCGATTCCGCTGGGCATGTCGATCCACGCCATCGAGCTGGTCCCGGGTGCGGGCGCCAAGATGGTGCGCAGCGCGGGCATGGTGGCGCGCATCGGCGCGCGCGACGATGTGTTCGCGCATGTCAAGCTGCCGTCGGGCGAGATGCGCAAGGTGCTCGTGGAGTGCTACGCGACGATCGGCCAGGTGGGCAATTTGGAGCACGAGAACATTTCGTTGGGCAAGGCCGGCCGCAAGCGCTGGAAGGGCATCCGCCCGACCGTGCGCGGCGTGGCGATGAACCCGGTGGACCATCCGATGGGCGGCGGCGAAGGCCGGAGCTCGGGCGGCGGACATCCGGTGACGCCGTGGGGCCAGCTGACGAAGGGCAAGAAGACGCGCAACAAGCGCAAGCCCTCGGGCAAGTTCATTGTGCAACGGAGAAAGAAGTAACATGACGCGCTCAATCAAAAAGGGACCGTATGTGGAAGCCCACCTGATGAAGAAGGTGGAGGCGCTGGCCGCCAGCGGGGCGAAGCGTCCGATCAAGACCTGGTCGCGCCGCAGCATGATTTTGCCGGAGTTCGTGGGCCAGACCTTCACCGTCCACAACGGCAAGGTGTTCACGAGCGTGTTTGTGACGGAAAACATGGTGGGACACCGCCTCGGCGAGTTTTCGCCCACGCGGACGTTCCGCAAGCACGGCGCGGCGACGGACAAGACCATCGCGCTGAAGTAAGAGATTTTGGATGATGGGCTTCCGTCGTGGGTTGCGGCTCCTGTGGGCCGTTCCGGTGATTGGAGCCGCGGTTGCGGCGGGCTGGTTCTTCGGCGCGCAGCGGCTGGAGGATGAACGTTCTTTGATGGAAGGGCCGGCGACCGCGCCGGCACGTCTTGAAGAAGGGACCGGACCTGTTCCGGAAACCCTGGTTGAGGCGGAGACGGCCGAGACTTCGGTGCAGTCCGCGTGGGATGAGGAAACCAAACCCATCCGCGTGGACGGGCCCGCAGCAGCGGCCGTGGGAGGCGCGGCGGATGGCCACAACGACGAATTGCTGGACCTGGTGACGAGCGAGTCGCGCATGGTGACGGCCCGTCTGGCGAAGGAAATCGAAGGGTTGCGACGCGACCTCGAGGACCGGACCGGACGGATCCGGAAGCTGAGCGAGGCCTTGGCCGAGGCGCAGGCCGCGCTGGATGTGAACGAGGCGCGGCGGGCGCAGGCGGCCGGCTCCGCGGCGGAAACGCCGGCGGATGCGCCGATCGAAGCGCGGATCGCGGACGTGAACGCGGACCTGGGCCTGGTGATCCTGGACCAGGGCGCCCGGCAGGGCGTTCGGTACGGGCTGCCGCTGACGGTCCTGCGGGACCGGAGGCGGGTGGCGCGGATCCGGGTCGTGGATGTGAGAGAGAGAATCGCCGGCGCGGCGGTCGAGGAGACTGCGCGTGGCGACTACCCCCAAACAGGGGACCGAGCGGTGCTGATTCGGCCGGAAGGTTCCTGAGGACGAAGAGACATGGAAATCAAAGCAGTATCGAAATATGTGAGAATGTCGCCGACCAAGGCGCGGGACCTGACGCGGGCCATCACGGGCAAGAGCGTGGGCGAAGCGCTGCAGGTGGTGGAGCTGAACAAGCGCAAGGCGGCGGTGTGCATCGGCAAGACGCTGAAGTCGGCGATCGCCAACGCGGAGAACAACGCGGAGCTGTCGGCGGACAAGCTGTACGTGGCGAGGGCCGTGATCGAAAACGGGCCGACGCTGCCCCGGTATTGGCCGCGGGCGCGCGGGTCGGCCGCCCCGATCCGCAAGAAGATGAGCCACATCCGCGTGACGCTGACGGACGAGAAGCCGGCGAAGAAGAAATAGGACGAATTCAGGAAAGCAAGGAGGCGCAATTTGGGCCAAAAAGTCAATCCGATCGGGTTCCGCATGGCGGTCCACAAGCAGTGGAAGAGCCGCTGGTTTGCGGAGAGGAAAGAGTTCGGCGACCTGTTGAACGAGGATCTGATGATCCGCGACATGGTGCGCGCCAAGCTGAAGGATGCGGCGGTGGCGGACATCGTGATCGAGCGGTACGCGCAGCGCGCCCGCGTGACGGTCTATTCCGCCCGGCCGGGCGTGGTGATCGGCCGCAAGGGCGAGGGCATCGACAAGCTCCGCGAGGAGCTGAGCGCGAAGACCAAGAAAGAGATCTATGTCGAAATCAAGGAAGTGCGCAGTCCGGACACGAACGCGCAGCTGGTGGCGGAGAGCATCTGCCTGCAGCTGGAGCGCCGCGTGGCCTTCCGCCGCGCAATGAAGCGCGCGCTGCAGCTGACGATGGACATGGGCGCCCTCGGCATCCGCGTCCAGGCCTGCGGCCGTCTCGGCGGCGCGGAGCTGGCGCGCGTGGAGCACTACATGGTCGGCAAGGTTCCGCTGCAGACGCTGCGCGCGGACGTGCAATATGGATTCGCCGAGGCCAACACGATGGCCGGCAAGATCGGCGTGAAGTGCTGGATCTGCCAGAAGCCCGAAGAGGCCAAGGCCCCGAGCAAGGAGAAGTCGTATGCCCCTTATGCCTAAACGTGTGAAGTACCGCCAGAGCCAGCGCGGATCGCGCAAGGGCATGGCGATGTCCGGCAACACCCTGGCGTTCGGCGAATACGGCCTGAAGGCTCTGGAGCGCTGTTGGATGACGAACATCCAGATCGAAGCCTGCCGCGTGGCGATGAACCGCGAAATGAAGCGCAAGGGCAAGTTGTGGATCCGGGTCTTCCCGGACAAGTCCTATTCGAAGAAGCCCCTCGAGGTCCGCATGGGCAAGGGCAAGGGCGCGATCGAAGGCTGGGTGGCGGTGATCCGCCCCGGGCGCATCCTGTTCGAGATGGACGGCGTGCCCGAGAAGATGGCAATGGAATGCCTCCGCCTGGCGTCCACGAAACTCCCGATGCGCACGATGTTCATCCGGCGCGGGATCACCCTGTAGAGGAGAGCGAGCGATGAAGGCAAAAGAAGTCCGGGACCTGTCGGCGGAAGAGCAGGCGCAGAAGTTGGCCGAGTCCGAGAAGGAGCTGTTTGGCCTGCGCATCCAGCAGACCGCGGGCCAGCTGGAGAAACCCGACCGCATCCGGTTGGTCCGGCGCGAGATCGCGCGAATCAAAACGGTGATGAACCAGGCGAAAGCCGCGAGGTAAGGCATATGGCGACAGAAACAAGGAATGTGCGCAAGGAGCGCGTCGGCGTCGTGGTGAGCGACGCGATGGACAAAACGGTGGTGGTGCAGGCCGAGCGCCGCATCATCCATCCCGTCTATGGCAAGGTCATGCGCCGCAGCAAGAAATTCTACGTGCACGACGAGAAGAACGAGGCCAAGAAGGGCGACCAGGTGGTCATCACCGAGACGCGTCCGCTGAGCAAGACGAAGCGGTGGCGGCTGGTGGAGATCTCCGTTCGCGGCAGCGGAAGCGAGGTGTCGAAATGATCCAGATGGAGACAGAACTGCCGGTGGCCGACAACACCGGGGCCCGCTTGGCCAAGTGCATCAAGGTGCTGGGCCAGGGCAAGACGATCGCGCACATCGGGGACATCATCCGGGTGTCCATTCGCGAGGCGCAGCCGGTGGGCATGGTCAAGAAGGGCGAGGTGGCCCGGGCCTTGATCGTCCGCACGGCCGCGCCGATCCACCGGCCCGACGGCTCGACGCTGTCGTTCGACCACAACGCGGTGATTCTGATCGACGACCAGAAGAATCCGCGCGGCAGCCGCATTTTCGGCCCCGTGGCCCGCGAGCTGCGCGAACTGAACTATATGAAGGTCATCTCCCTGGCCCCCGAGGTGCTGTGATGAACAAGACCAAGATCCACATCCGCCGCGGCGACATCGTCAAGGCGATTTCGGGCGAGGACGCGGCCGGCCAGAAGACCGGCAAGGTCCTGAAGGTGTATCCTTCGAAGGGCCGCGCCCTGGTCGAAGGCTTTAATTTCGTGAAGAAGCATATGCGCAAGTCGCAGGACAATCCCAGCGGAGGCATCGTCACCAAGGAGGCGCCGATGGCCATTTCGAAGCTGGCGGTGGTGACCCGCGCCGCGAAGAAGACGGACAAGGAATAGGGCGGTCAATCATGTCGATCCTGAAAGAGAAATATCAGAAGGAAGTGGTGAAGGCGCTGAAGGCCACCGGGAGGTTCCCTTCCGTGATGGACGTTCCGCGGCTTTCGAAGGTGGTCGTCAACATGGCGGTCAACGCGATGGTGGACCGCGACACCCTGAAGCTGGTGGCCGACGACCTGGCGAAGATCACGGGGCAGCGCCCCTCGATCCGCAAGGCGACGAAGAGCATCTCGAACTTCAAGCTGCGCGAAGGCATGGCCATCGGCGCGAAGGTGACGCTCCGCGGCGCCCGGATGTACGACTTCGTCGAGCGGTTGATCCACGCGACGCTGCCGCGCATCCGCGACTTCCGCGGCGTTTCGCCGAAGGCGTTCGACGGCCGCGGCAACTACACGCTGGGCCTGAAGGAGCAGACCTTGTTCCCCGAGATCGAGTCGGACAAGGTCAAGCGGGTCCAGGGCATGGACATCACGATCGTGACCACGGCGAAGAACAACGAGGATGCCAAGGAGCTGCTGAAGCTGCTGGGCGTCCCGTTCGCAAACGCGTAATTCTGGAAAGGGAGGAAGACCTTGGCTAAGACATCATGGATTGTGAAGGCGTCGCGCGAACCGAAGTTCGCCGTGCGCGGATATTGCCGGTGCCGGCGGTGCGGACGCTCGCGGGCCTATATTCGGAAGTTCCAATTGTGCCGTATTTGCTTCCGCGAACTGGCGTCCGAGGGGAAGATCCCGGGCGTCGTGAAAGCCAGCTGGTAGGACGGAGAGAAAAACGATGAGCTGTTCTGATCCCATCGCGGACATGCTGACCTGCATCCGCAACGCAAGCAAGGCCGGCCTGCCGGCCACCGAGATGAGCCATTCCCGCCTGAAGGCGGAGATTGCGCGCATCTTGAAGAAGGAAGGCTACATCGCCGATGTGGCCGAAGGCGACGACGAAGGCAAGAAGCGCCTGCGCGTGGTCCTGAAGTACGACTACAACGAGAAACCGATCATCCAGCAGCTGCGGCGCGTAAGCAAGCCGGGCCTGCGCCGCTACGTGGCGGCCGCCGACATTCCGCGCGTGCGGGGCGGCATGGGTACGTCGGTGCTGAGCACCAGCCGGGGACTCATGTCCGACCGCGAGGCCCGGGCGGCCCACGTGGGCGGCGAAGTGCTCTGCCAGGTCTGGTAATCCGGAGGCGAGGAACATCATGTCGAGAATTGGAAAACAACCGGTGGTCCTGCCGGCGGGCATCTCCGCCAAGGTGGCGGACGGGGTCGTGGCCCTGAAGGGGCCCAAGGGCGAACTGGCGCTGAAAGTGCCGGAGACCGTCGAAGTGTCCCAGGAAGGGGCCACCCTGACCATCGCCCGCAAGGGCGACGACAAGCAGAGCCGGGCGGACCACGGGACGACCCGCGCGCTGCTGCAGAACATGCTCGTCGGCGTGAAGGATGGATACAGCCGCGACCTGGAGATCCAGGGCGTGGGCTTCAAGGCCTCCATCGCGGGCAAGCAGCTGACGATGAACGTGGGCTATTCCCACCCGGTGGAATACACGGTGCCGGAAGGCGTTACCGTGACGGTGACCGACGGCACGCAGCTGAAGGTCAGCGGAATCGACAAGCAACTGGTGGGGCAAGTGGGCGCCCGCATCCGTTCTTTCCGTCCGCCCGAGCCCTACAAGGGCAAGGGTGTGCGGTACAAGGACGAGCGTGTGCGCCGGAAAGCGGGCAAGACGGTGGCGTAACCATGAAAATGAAGAACCTGACAGACTATCGAATTCGGCGGCATTTGCGCCTGCGCCAAAAGGTGCAGGGCACGCCGGAACGTCCCCGCATGAGCGTGTTCGTGTCCAACAAGCATTTCTATGTGCAGTTCATCGACGACGCCGCGGCCAAGACCTTGGCGGCGGTCTCGACGCTGGATGGCGCGTTGAAGGGCCAGAAGCTGAACGTGGCGACGGCCAAGCAGCTCGGCGCGCTGGCCGCCCAGGCCGCGCAGGAGAAGGGCATCTCGGCGGTCGTGTTCGACCGCGGCGGGTTCACCTACCGTGGACGCCTGCGGGCGCTGGCGGATGCCGCGCGCGAAGCCGGACTGAAGTTCTAGAGCCTCCCAACCTGAGGAAAACCGGATGATGAAACGCGAATTCAAGAAGAACGATGACCAAAAGGCCCCCGGCGAGGCGACCGAGCGCGTGGTGCAAGTGAACCGCTGCGCCAAGGTCGTGAAAGGCGGCCGGCGCTTCAGCTTTTCCGCCCTCGTGGTCGTGGGCGACCGCAACGGGCAGGTCGGCTACGCGCTGGGCAAGGCCCGCGAGAACGCCGACGCCATCCGCAAGGCCACCGAGACGGCGCGCCGCAGCATGATCAAGGTGACGATGCACGACCGGACCATCCCCCACGAGGTGATGGGGCGCTGCGGCGCCTCGCGCGTCATGCTCAAGCCCGCCTCCAAGGGGACGGGCGTGATCGCCGGCGGCGGCGCCCGCGCGGTGCTGGACCTTTCCGGCATCCGCGACGTGCTCGCCAAGTCGCTGGGCGCCTCCAGCGCGCTCAATGTCGTCAAGGCCACCATGGACGGCCTGATGCAGCTGCGCTCCCGCGAGGAAGCCGCGGCGCTTCGCCAGTAGGACAGGAAAGGGCAGGACACACCATGAATTTGCATACGTTGAAGAACACCCACGGCGCGAAGAAGCGCCGCATGCGCGTGGGCCGGGGCGAGTCCTCCGGCAAGGGCCGGACCTCCGGCAAGGGCAACAAGGGCCAGATGAGCCGCACCGGCCACAAGCACAAGCCCCTGTTCGAAGGCGGCCAGATGAAGCTGATCCGCCGCATTCCCAAGCGCGGCTTCACGAGCCCGAACCGCGTGGAATACGCCGCGCTGAACATCGGCGAGCTGGCGAAGATCCTTCCGGGCGACATCACGCCCGAGGCGTTGGTCGCCGCCGGCCGCGTCGGTTCCAAGAGCCTCATCAAGATCCTGGGCGGCGGCGACGTGTCCGGCGCGCGGAAGGTCAAGGCCCATGCGTTCAGCGCCACGGCCAAGGCCAAGATCGAGCAGGCGGGCGGGACCTGCGAGACGATTTCCTGATCGACTTGAACCCAAAGAGGCCGCGATGCTTTCTGCTTTTACCAACAGCCTGAAGATTCCCGAACTGCGCCAGCGCATTTTCTTCACGATCGGGCTGATTTTCGTTTGCCGCCTCGTTGCCGTGATTCCGACCCCCGGCGTGGATGCGGCGACGTTGCAGGCCATCGTGGACCGCATGGCGGCGCAGGGCGGCGACATCGGCTTCATGGGGATGCTGGACCTGTTCAGCGGCGGCGCCCTGACGCAGGCGGCGATCGGCGCGCTGGGCATCATGCCCAGCATCAGCGCCTCGATCATCCTGCAGCTCTTGACGGCGGTGATCCCCTCCCTGGAGAAGCTGGCGCGCGAAGGCGATTCCGGCCGGCAGCAGATCATCCAATACGGCCGCTACCTGACCGTGGCGCTGTGCATCCTGCAGGGCTACGCGATGGCGTCCGTGCTGCTGCGCCCCGAGGCCCTCGGCCTGCAGGTGATGGAAGGCGAAACCATCGTGACGATGGCCCGCGTGCCGTTCCTGATGCTGACGATCTTGACGATGACGACGGGCACGATGATGCTGATGTGGCTGGGCGAGCAGATCACGGCGCGCGGCATCGGCAACGGCATCTCGCTGATCATCACGATCAGCATCGTGAGCCGCCTGCCGGGCGCGATGCAGCAGTCGGTGAACATGTTCCAGGAAGGCTCGGCCAATATTTTCATGCTCGTGGCGATGCTGGTGCTGGCGTTCCTGGTGATCGGCGGGACGATCGCGGTGACGCAGGCGCAGCGGAAGATCCCGGTGCAGTACGCCAAGCGCGTCGTGGGGCGCAAGACCTACGGCGGGCAAAGCACCTACATGCCGCTGCGCGTGAACTACTCCGGCGTCATGCCCATCATCTTCGCCCAGGCCATCCTGATGTTCCCCGAGCGCATCCTGATGATGGTGCCCATCGACGCGGTCAAGGCCTTCGCGCAGGTGTACCTGCGCTATGGCGGACCGGTCTACATCGTGATGTACACGCTGATGATCCTGTTCTTCTCCTATTTCTGGGTCGCGACCCAGTTCCATCCGGTGCAGATCGCCGACGACCTGAAGAAGTACGGCGGCTATGTCCCCGGCATCCGCCCCGGCAAGCCGACGGCGGAATTCCTCGACCGCGTGATGACGCGGATCACGCTGGCGGGCGCGGTGTTCCTGACGGGCATTGCGGTGCTGCCGATGGTGCTGGCCAGCACGTTCCGGATTCCGGGCATGGTGGCGCAGTTCTTCGGCGGCACGAGCTTGCTCATCATCGTGGGCGTGATGCTCGACACGATGCGGCAGGTGGAATCGCACCTGGTCACGCGCCACTACGACGGCTTCCTTCGCAAGGGCCATCTGCGCGGCCGCCGCTAGGCCGCAGGGAAAGGGAAGGGATCGCATGAAAGCCATCATCCTCCTCGGCGCGCCCGGCGCGGGCAAGGGCACCCTCGCCGAAGGCATCCGCACCGCCACGGACTACATCCATGTCTCCACCGGCGACATGCTGCGCGCGGCCATCAAGGCCGGCAGCAAGACGGGCCTGGAGGCGAAGGCGTTCATGGAGAAGGGCGAACTGGTGCCCGACGACGTGATCCTGCGGATCGTGGGCGAGCGCCTCGCGCAGGGACAGCCCTCGGACAAGTACATGTTCGACGGGTTCCCGCGCACGCTGGAGCAGGCGCGCCAGCTCGACGCGACGCTGGCAACGCTTGGCGCCGCCGTGAACCAGGTCTTTTTGCTGGAAGTGCCCGTGCCCGTGATCGTCAGCCGCCTGAGCGGCCGGCGCATCTGCAAGGGCTGCGGGGCGGTGTATCACGTGACGAACATCCCCTCCAAGGTCGCCGGCGTGTGCGACCAGTGCGGCGGGGCGCTCTATCAGCGGCCCGACGACAGCGAGGCGACCGTGCTGAACCGGCTGGAAGTCTACCAGCGGCAGACCGCCAGCCTCGTCGATTTCTACGAGCAGAAGGGTGTCCTCGTCCGCGTCAACGCCGGGACGACTCCCCAGGCGGCGACGGCAGAGATGATGTCCAAGCTGGCCTGAGCCGGCCCGAGCCGATGATTCCGATCAAAACGCCTGCCGAACAGAAGAGCATGCGCGTCGCCTGCCGCCTGTCCGCGGAGATCCTGGCCGAGGTGGCGGCGCAAGTCCGGCCGGGAATGACCACGGGGGAGCTTGATGCGTTTGCCGCCGGGCGGATGCGGGCCCTTGGCATCCAGAGCGCGTTCTTTGGATATGGCGGATTTCCGGGGCATACCTGCATCTCCCTCAACGACGAGGTGGTGCACGGGATTCCCGGTCCGCGCGTGATCAACGCCGGCGACATCGTCAGCCTGGACCTGGGCGTGGTGGCCGAAGGGTTCATCGGCGACAACGCCACGACCGTGCCGGTCGGCGCGGTGGATCCCGAGTCGGCTCGCTTGTGCGAGGTCACTCAGGCCGCGCTGGCGGCGGGCATCGACGCCGCGCGCGCCGGGAACCGCGTGGGCGACATCGGCCACGCCGTGCAGACGGTCGCCGAGGCCGCCGGATTCGGCGTGGTGCGGGACTTCTGCGGGCATGGCGTCGGCCGCAAGCTGCACGAGGATCCGCAGATTCCCAACTTCGGAACCCCCGGCAAGGGGCCGGAGCTGAAGCCGGGCATGACGCTGGCCATCGAGCCGATGATCAACCAGGGCACCTTCCGCGTGGAGGTCCTGGCCAACCATTGGACGGTGAGGACCCGCGACCGGAAGCGGTCCGCCCATTTCGAGCACACGGTGCTCGTGGCGGGGGATGGCCCGGCTGAAATTTTGACGTGCGCGGAAAAGAAATAATTGTGCTGGACGCGGAAGTGGCGGCTGTGATAAACATTCGCGCTTTCCGTGCCAGATTAGGGAACGGGCATGAGT
>DMJA01000223.1 GCA_003451935.1 Verrucomicrobiota bacterium
CCGCCACAAGATAGGCGGGGAATTCCGCCCCGCGCATGAACGGCAGCTCCGTGTGCGCCACCAGCAGCAGTTCGCCGTTTTCGTGGTCCAGATCCACCCGCAGCACGGTCGAGACCGGCGTGGCATTGACCGCCAGCTCGCGGCCGCCTTCCTCCCAGAGGGCGCGGCCGCGGTGCAGCGACAGCAGATTGATGAAATCCGGCAGGGCGACCTGCAGCTCGTCGGGTACGGACCCGCCGGCGATCTCTTCCAACACGAACAGGACGGCCTCGTCCTGCGGCACCAGGCCCAGCACGGCCTCGCGCGGGGTTTCGCCGATGGGATGCTTCGCGCCGTGGTATTCCAGGAAGATCCGCACCGGAACCGGCCCCTCCGCCGCGGCATCGCGCCAGCCGCGCGGCAGCCCCAGCAGGAGCGCGCAGTTCAGCGCACCCGGCGTTCCCGGCGCGGCGCGCTTGAAAAATTCCATGGATTCGACTTGCCGCATGTGCCGAGCCCGCCGCTCCTCCTCCTGCAGCTTGCGCTCGCGATCGGGATCGGCATGGCGCGCCAGCAGCGCCAGCCCCAGCGCGATGACATGGGCGCAGATGAGGCCCCGTTCCACGTTGTCGCGGCAGGGGCACTGGTTTTCGCAGGTGTGGTCGGGCAGGATGCGGGCGGCCGTCTTGATCGAGCGGCTGCCCCAGGAAAGCGTGCCTTGCATGTGCGAATCATCGCACGTGGCCTCCAGCACCAGGCCGCGCTCGAACAAGGTGAGCCCGTCCCGGAAGGTGGCGGCTCCGCCCCAGTCCTGCAGCATCTTGGTTGTGAATGGCAATTTCATGGCCCGTTCCCGCCGCGTTTCCACGGAAAGGCAAAAGGGGGAAAATACAGGTTTCGGAGCGGATGGCAATCGCATAGCGCGACAAACCCGGAACCGGGCACCTGCGGAGTTCGGCCCGGCCGGGCGAAACGTTTTCTCCCCGAATTTCCCGCTTGCCCGGCGAAGGTTCTCTCCGTATTCTCCCCACCCAATGTTTTGCCCGGGTTCGCCCGTGCGGAGCCGTATTTCTTCCTTATAGGAAAGCGAGACCGCCGATGACCATGATGATTTCAAAATTCCACAAGCTGATCCACAACCGCAAGGTCTGGTGGGCGCTGCTGATCCTCATCATCCTATCCTTCGTCGTCTGGCAGGTGCAGCCCGCCGGCGAGGAAGAGAACGGCGGAGGCCTGAACGCGGCCGGCATGTTCGACGGCGAGCCGGTCACCCACGGGGAGTTCCGGTCGGCCTACTTGAGCACCTATCTGGCCCGCGCCCTGGCCTTGGGCCGCGATGTCCAGTCCACCCCCGAAACCGATGCCATCCTCCGCCGCCTGTCGTGGCAGCGCCTGGCCACCTTGCGCGAAGTCGCCAAGCTGGGCATCGTCGCCACGGAAGAAGAGCTGGTCGGGGCCATCCGCGGCAATTTTGCGGGCGGCAATGGCGTCTATAATCCCCAGCAATACCAAGCCTTTCTGCAAAACGTGATCCGTCCGCTGGGCTTCACGGCCGCCCAGTTTGAACAGCACCTCCGCGAAGAGATCCAAATCCAGAAGATGGCCAACCTGATTGGCCGGCAGGCGCACGTCACGCCGCTGGAAATCCGCCGCACCTTCGAGACCCTGCTGGACGAATTCACGGTCGAATACGCCACCCTTCGCCCGGAAAACGTCGAACAGGACGTGTCGGTTTCGGAGGAGGACGCGCACCAGCTCTATGACGAGGATCCGGCGGCCTTCACCATCCCCGAGCAGCGCGAGATTTCCTATGCGGCCTTCCCCATCGCGGACTACCAGGACGACTCCGCGGAGGTGTCCGAAGACGACATCCTCGACTACTACGAACTCCACATCGAGGACTACACCACCACGGAAAACGGCGAAGACGGCCAGCCCCGCCAAACGGTCGCCGACCTGGACGACGTGCGCGACGGCATCGTGAAGGCTCTGCGCCGCGAAGCCGCCCTGGAGAAAGCCGACGCCGCCGCGACGGAACTGGCCTTCCGCGCCATCCCCGACCGCGACGGAACCGTGCCTGATTTCGCCGCCGAAGTGGAGAAGACCGGCCGCAAGGCGCAAAAACTGGCGCCGTTCGCGCGCTTCGAGGTGCCGCTGGAGGATGCCGGCGCGGCCTTCGCCGCCACCGCCTTTGAATTGGAGCCCAACGCTTTCGACCGCGTCAGCACCCCCATCGCCGGCCAGGACAACGTCTATGTGCTCTATCTCGAAAAGGAAATCGCTCCTCGCGTGCCGTCCTTCGACGAGGCCAAGGAGCGCGTGCTGGCCGTCGCCAAGCAGAAGGCCGTCGCCCAGGCGCTGGCCGCCAAGGGCGTGGCGGTACAGAAGGCTGCCGCCGAGGGAATCGCCGCGGGCAAGTCCTTCAAGGATGCCGTCGCCGGCACCGGCGCGGATGTCGCCACCGCCGAACCGTTCACCGGCCTTTCCGGATCCTCCTCGACCAACGCGGCGATCCAAGTGCTGGTGCAGGCCGTCGTGAGCTTCAACCAGGGCGAAGTGGCCGATCCCGTCGCGGCCGAGGACGGGCTGATTGTCGCCTATCTCAAGGCCCGCACCCCGGCCGATCCGGCGACCTTCGACTCCTACCAGCCCGAGATCGCCTCCGCCATCCGCTCCCGCCGCGGCCAGGGCCTCTTCCGCGACTGGCAGGCTGGCCTGCTCGCCCCCGAACGGTTTACCGACCTGCAACGCCCCGCCGCCACCGACGAGCAGGAGGAAGGCGGCGACGAGACCCCCGGCGAGGAACCTGCGGCGGAAGAAGATGCCGCGGAAGAAAACCCGATATAAAACAACCAGGAGCACCCCCATGATCGTCACCACCAAAGAACTCTTCGCGCACGCCTACGGCAAGTACGCCATCGGCGCCTACAACATCAACAACCTCGAGCAGACCATGGGCCTGTTCCGCGGCAACCTCGACAGCGCCGCGCCGTTCATCATCCAGATCAGCAAAGGCGCGCGCTCCTACTCCAACAAGCTGATGCTCGAAGGGCTCATCCGTTCAGCTGACCAGGTCTTCCCGCAGGCGATCTTTGCCGTGCACCTCGACCACGGCGATGAGGAAACCTGCTTCGACTGCATCAACAGCGGTTTCTACTCCTCGGTGATGATCGATGCTTCAGCCGAACCCTTCGAGAAGAACATCGAGATCACCCGCCGCGTGGTTGAAGCCGCGCACGCCAGGGGCATCGTGGTGGAGGCCGAGCTGGGCAAGCTGGGCGGTGTGGAGGAGCACGTGCAGGTCGACGAAGCCAACGCCATGCTCACCGACCCGGCGCAGGCGCGCGAGTTCGTTGAGCGCAGCGGCTGCGACTCGCTGGCGGTTGCCATCGGTACCAGCCACGGCGCTTTCAAGTTCAGCGGCTCGCAGAGCCTGCACTTCGACGTGCTGGCCGAGATCCAGCGCCGACTGCCCGGTTTCCCGCTGGTGATGCACGGC
>DMJA01000032.1 GCA_003451935.1 Verrucomicrobiota bacterium
GGTCATGGCGACGTAGAGGAGGCGCAGTTCCTCCAGCGCGTTGCTTTGGCGGTCCTCGGCGTACTGCGCGGCCAGGACGGGCTCGGCCTCGATCGCCTTGGTCTCGGGGGAGGACAGGATCCACTCGACGGGCGGATTGGGCTCGTCCACGGGTTGCTCGTGGACCATCAGCGATTCCTTGCTGTTGGCCGTGATGCCGCTGGAGCCCAGGGCCGGCAAAATGACGATGTCGTATTCCAGCCCCTTGGCCTTGTGCATCGTGAGGATGTGGATGTTGGATCCGCTCTGCTCGGCGGGAATCTGCTGCGCCTGCACGAAGGAGCAGAAGAGGAGCGCGTTGCCGTCCGGAACCCGGTCGAATTCGGCGGCGATGGAAATCAGCAGGCGGAGGCGGCTTTGCTCCAGCGAGGCCTGGCGCAGGTCGAGCAGAGAGGCCAGCCGGGTGGCGAAACCGGCATAGCCCTGTTCCCGGATCAGTCGCGCCCAGGCGGCCAAATCGGCCGGAGCGAGCGAGACGGCCGGGGCAAGCGCCGACATCGCCACATGCTGCCGGGCGAATTCGTCGCCGGGATGCTCGATCAACTTGGCAAAGGAAAGGATGGCGGGAATCAAGGTGTTGTCGAGCAGTTCCGAGTTGCCGGCCCATGCCGCGTGGATGCCTTTGTCGACGAGCGCTCCCAACATTTCCAGCCCGTCGGCGTTGCCTCGGGCAAGGATGGCGACGGAATGCCGGTTGAAATCGGGCATGTCGTCTCGGAGCTGTTCCACGAGATCGGCGGCGCGAAGGATGGCCGGCGAATACGGCTCCCCGGACTCTTCCTTTGCTTCCTTGGTGGGGCGGGGCAGAACATGGAGCGCGACATGGCCGGAGAGCTTTTCGTTCTTTTCGGCGGCCTTGTGATCGGTCCATTCGGCGGCCCAGCGCGCCGCGATTTCAACCCAGTCGCCTTGGAGCTGCTCGTTCTTGGGAAGCGGCATGTCCGGGAGGGAGTTGAAGACCTGGTTGACGGCTTCGAGGACGAAGGGGCTGGAACGCCACGAGTGGACGAGCGGGGCGGGCACTTCGATGGCCGGTTCGGCGCCGGGGCGGTTGTACTTGGCGAGAATGCGCCGGAAGAGACGCGGATCGCCGCCGCGCCATTCGTAGATGGCCTGCTTGGTGTCGCCCACATAGAAAAGCGTGCGCTCGCGGCTGGCGTCTTGGATGACTTCGTCCACCAGGTTCTCGATGACGGCCCACTGGACGAGCGACGTGTCCTGGAACTCGTCGAGCAACCAATGGCGGAAGCGGGCATCGAGCCGGTAATCCATCAGCGCCCGGATGCGGGACGGCGCCTGGCCGGAGGCGGGGTCCAGCAAATGGGCGATGTCGTTGAACGCCAGTTGTCCCGAACGGACGATGTGGTCGTGGCGGTTGCGGCCATAGGCGGCCAGCAACTGGTATAGCCCCCGGGTGCGGGCGATCTGCTTGCCGAGGAGGACAAAGCGGATATGGGCGAAAGCGGTGGCGAGCGCAGCCTGCGCTTCAGCCGACAGTTTCACATCGGTTTTGCGGATCTGGACGGAATCGCGGACGCCTGCCTGTGCGGCAAAGGCTTGGTAGAGCCGATCGGCGAGGGTGTTCTTGAAGTCGAACTCGCTGCTTTGGCTGAAGGCTTGCAGGACGGCGACGAAGCGGTTCCAATCGTCCTGCGCCTGGCCGGGCGGGATGGCTTCCGCCTGGTCTTCGAGGACCGCGAAGACGGCGGGCCAATCGGGGGCTTTCGGCGTCGGCAGTCCGCCCTTCCAGATGCGGGCGGCATCGCCCCAGGCTACCGGTTCCGCCGCCCGGCGGTAGAGCTCGTATTGATCTCCGATCAGATTCCGGATGGCGCCATAGACGCTTTTCTTCTCTTCGCCGAAGGTCGCCCGCTTGAAGGCCTCCATCAATTCGCCGCGTTCCGAATCCGTCGCGGTCTTCTGGCCGAGGAGCCGCTGGAGGACGAGGTCTTCCTCGGCGGTCTGCGCCTCCTGCGCGACGGCCGGATCGGTGGCGATGCCGTATTCCAGACGGAACTGGCGGAGAATCTGCAGGAAGAACGAATCGAGCGTGCCGATGCGGAGCCCGGGCAGGGCATGGACGAGCGCGCGCAAGGCGGTTTGCGCGGCGGCATGGCTGGCGAATCCCGGCAGCCCGCCGTCGGCCAGATGGCGGTTCAGTTGCGCGAATCCTTTTTCATCTTGGGCGGCTTGCGCCAGGCGCGTCAGGATGCGCGACAAAATTTCGCCCGCGGCCTTGCGGGTGAAGGTCAGGGCGACGATGGAGGCGGGATCCGCGCCGCGCGCCAGCAACGCGAGATAGCGGCTGCTGAGGGCGAAGGTCTTGCCGGTGCCGGCCGAGGCCGCCATGGCCGCGCTGCGAATCTGGACGGTCGCGCTCACGGTTTGCCCGGCTCCCGGATGAGAGACCCGCCGCCAGCGAACAGTGGTTCAAAGTCGTCGAACCGGATGGCCTTGTCCGTCGGCGGCCAGAATTGGCCGGCCTGGATGCCGGCGATGACTTCGCGGGCCTTGGCGATGGCGTCGGCGTAGAGGTCTTCGCCCGCCTTGCCCCGGAGGTCCATTTCGACGATCCCCGTCTTGCCGGTGGCCTTGGGCAGGTTGAAATAACCTACGGCAATGATCGCCCCCCCCGGCGACCTGGCGTCGCCGGAGGCGGACTTTTGCTCCCCTGCCGCACAAGGCGGCAGGGACCGCGAAGCCCTGAGATGCAGTTGCTCGTAGATGAACCGGTAGAGCGGCAATTGGAGATCCACCCAGCGCTCCTCCGAGTTGGGGCGGAAGTGGGTCTTGATGGGCGATTCCCCGCCATCGGAGGTTTTGTAGTCGAGGATCCGGATGCGCCCGCTTTCCAGGTGCCGGTCGATGCGATCGATGCGCGCCCTCAAGATCATGCCGTCGAGTTCGGCCTCGAATTTCTCTTCGGCGGAGATGATCCGCCAGCCTTCCCGAACCGCCGCCGCGTGGATCTTCGCCGCGGCCGACAGCCGCTGGCGAAGGGATTCGAGCTGCACGATCGCGGCGAAGGAGGGCCGCGGGCCGAACTGCGTTTGGGCCAGCCGGTCGAGTTCGGCCAGCAGGAGGGATTGGATTTCCGCCTCGTCGTCGAGGGCCTCGTGTTTCTTGAGGATGCGCAGCGCGTCGTGGGCTAGGGTTCCGAACTCCATGATGTCGATTTCCCGGGCGCTGTCGTCCTCGGACTTCATGCCGAGCACTTGGGCGAGATAGAAGCGGAAGGGACAGGCGAGATAGGCCTTGAAGGCCGTGACGGAGAGGGATTTTGGAATCCGCTCCGGCTTGCAGGCGGGCGGAACGATGGGGAGGATGGGGCTGGCGGGTGCGGCGTCGGCCGTGGCGCGAAGGCCAGGGCGTCCAAACATCAGCTCTACGCGCTTGGGCAATTCGTTGTCGGGGCAGGCGAGCAGGATGCGGGAAGGCAGTTGCGGATCCTGGTTGGCGGCCCGGCGGCTATAGAGGAAGCGGACGCCTTCTGGCGGATGCGAAGCCAGCAGGGTTCGGGCAAGGAACAGGTCGCGGGCGAACCATTCGCGGTTGCCCGCGATGCCGGCCTTGGCGCGGAGGGAATCCGGCAGGAAGGCGTCGCCGATGCGCGTTTCCGGAACGATGCCTTCGCGCATGTCGGCCAGCAGGACCGCCGGCGAGGTTTCCCATTGCACTTCCAGCCAGCCGATGGTTTCCCCCGCGGCGGAAGGATTGGGCTTGGGAAAGACCATCTCGGTCGCCATCGCCGTCCGCAGCAGATCGATGGAATCCTCCCTGTCCAGTCCGAGGACTTGTGCGGACTCGCCGGTCGTCTGGACCAGATCGGCCAGGCTCTTCGCCGCCTCGGCGAACAACGGGTCGGGCGGAAGGGCGGAGGATGGCTTGCGGCAGTCGTAGAGATCGGCCAGAAAGACGGGCACGGAATCCGCGAAGTGCTTTTTCAGTTCCTCCAGCGACCGGGCGAGGACGGGGTAGCCCTTGCCTTGCTTGGCGAAGCGGAGCAGGTCGTCGAAGGCCGTCGGCAAATGCTTGGTTTGGCACTGGTCGAGCTGGGAAAGCAGGGCGTTTGCATCTTCGAGTTCGAGCCGGATGCCGAGCCAGTCCTGCGCGTCGGGATGCCGCAGGAAGGCGGCGGTGGAAGCGTAGTCCCGCTGGCGCAGGAGCGCGAGCCATGCCGAAAGCAGGCGTCCCGGCGCGGTGGAGGCGATCGGCACCCCGTTGGGCAGATAGAGCGAGAGTCCATCGATCTGCAGGCGGCGGGCAAGGGCCTGGGCATTTCCCGGATCGGGCGTGCAAACCGTCAATGCCTGTTTATGGTGGTTCGCTTGGATCAGCAGGGATGCCAGCGCCTCCGTTTCATCGGGGGCCTGCTCGAAGACATGGATTTGGCGATCATCGAGCGGCAGCGGCTCGTTTTCCCACCGGTCGGGCAGCGGCCGGCCCCACTCGTCGAACCGGGCCGCCTCCGATTCGGGGGCCAGGATGTGAAGCTCGACCGAACCTGTTGCGGACATGGCTTGGAGCATGCGGACGGCCAGGGCCGGGAGATCGGGCACGAACAGCGCGATGATCCGGGAATAGGGCGCCGGATCGGCCGGGCGTCTTGCCGCTTCGCGGCGGGCAACAAGCGGATCCTTCAGCCCGAGGCGGGAAATGTCCTGCACCAGGCCTTTCTCCAGTTGGGCGATTTCGCTCCACCGATCCCGCTCTTCTTCGGGGACGAGAGAAACGATGTCGGCGGCGGACCGGTCCGCTTCGTTCAGTTGCCTGCGGACATCCTGCAACTGGGCGGCGAGGCCGAGGGCGAAAGTGAAATCCCACTGGGTGCCCTTTGCCGGGAAAAGGGTTGGCAGTTTCTCGTGCTGGCCGAGCAACCGCCGCGCCAGCAAGGCCAGGACCAGCGAATCGTTGGCCACTCCCGGCGGAAGCGGAACGAGATGCTCTGGCGTCACGATGGAGTTCGTGAGGACGGCGGTACCCTTTTGGGCGGCGATCCGGGCCAATTCGGCGCGCAGCCGACGCCCCGCATGCCGCGTCGGGACCACGATCAGGCTGTCTCGAAGATCGATTGGGCCTTGGCCCTTCCATCCGCGGGTCAGGATCTCCACTGCGGCAGGCAGCGAAGACGTCGTCCAGCCGTGGAAATGTCGGGCGATGGTCACGCCGGAACCCTGACGGAAAATCAGGCAAAAATCAATTCCAACCCCCCTTGAAATGGGGCGNNGAAGCCATAATTCCCGATACGAGATCCGCCCGCCCCGCTTGTCGAATCCGCATCGCCTGTGTTGCTCGCGGATTTTCCAAAACCGTGGCGGATCGTAGCCGAAACGCCGAAACGTCTTGGGTGGTGGCGGCTTGCGGTTCTGTATCTTATTGATTTATCAGGCAGTTGTGCAAACCCGCATAAAACGCGTACAACGCACAGGAACTGCCACCGAACTGCCACTTTTTTGGGGGTGTGAAAGGGGGCAAGAGGGGGCTTCTTGGATCGAACCAGATGCCCCTTGAAGATTCCATTTCGAAGAGGGTTGACACTTCGCCGGGGAGATATATATTACCAGCACACACAAACAACTGCTGGTAATAATGAGCACAGACAAGCAACAGGCAGATACAAGAACTGGCGTGGTCAAGAAGACGTTCGGGGACCACGGCGGAATCCTGCGATTTGTCGAGGCGAGGCAGTACGGAATTTCCCCTGCGACACTTTATCGGCTGCGGAACCAGGGAGTGATCCAGCCCATGGCCAGGGGGCTGTATCGCCTGGCCGAATCTCCGCCGCTTGCCCATCCAGACCTGATCGCCGTCGCCCGCAAGATCCCGCAGGCGGTCATCTGCCTGATCTCCGCCCTGGCCTTCCATGAACTGACGGACGAGGTTCCCCATATGGTGGAGTACGCTCTCCCTCGCGGGTCGGAACCTCCCCGCCTTGAATGGCCGCCCACGCACCTGTACTGGTTTACCGGCCCGGCATATTCGGAGGGCATCGAGACCCATGAGGTCGATGGAAGCTCCGTACGAGTCTATGGGCCTGAAAAGACGATTGCCGACTGCTTCAAGTACCGCAACAAGATCGGCATGGATGTCGTGCTGGAGGCGGTCCGCAGGTATCGGGCCAGCCGCAGGTTTCGCGCCGACGAACTGATGCGTTATGCCCGGATCTGCCGGGTCCACAATGTGATGAAACCCTATCTGGAGGCAACGCTATGACCCGCAGCGACTCGCCCGTGAACATGGCCCATTCCGTCCATGACCGCCTGATGGCTTTGGCCAAGGAGCGGAATCGGCCTTTCAACGAACTACTCCAGTATTTCGCCATGGAGCGGTTTCTCTATCGCTTGAGCAAGTCCCCCGCCGGTCGGCATTTCGTGCTCAAGGGAGCCTTGTTGCTGGCCGCCCGAGCCGATCTTCCGTTCCGTCCGACCCGCGACATCGACTTGATGGGGAAGACCGACAATTCAGAAGACAACGTTCGCCAACTGCTCCAGTCCGCATGCCTTCAGCCAGTCCCGGACGACGGAATTAGTTTTGACGCCGATTCCATAGAGGTGGAGCGGATCAAGCAGGCCGCCGACTATCCGGGAGTCCGAGCCCGCTTTAGGGGATTCCTCGGTCGGGCCAGGATCGCAATGCAGGTGGACGTCGGATTCGGAGACGTGGTCGTTCCCGCCCCTGAGGCCATCGACTATCCTGTCCTGCTGGGGATGGCCTCGCCTCGCCTGCGGGCATATCCTTTGGAGACCGCCATCGCCGAGAAGCTCCATGCCATGATCCATCTGGGCGAACTCAACAGCCGGATGAAAGACTTTCTGGATGTCTGGATTCTATGCCGGCACGATGCGGTGAAAACGGCCGGGCTCCTGAAGGCCATCGAGGCGACCTTTGCCCATCGCAAGACCAACATCCCGGCAGAACCCGTATGCTTCTCCAAGGAGTTTGCAAAGGACAAGCAAGCCCAATGGAACGCCATGCTTCGGAAGAATCCCGATTCGCCTGCTCCTCCCGACCTGGACAAGGCGCTGGGGGACATTTGGGGCGTGATCAAGCCCATTTTCGAGGAACTGAATCAGGGCCAGTCTGCTGGCGGAGCGTGATCGGGGAGAGGGCGTGGGGACTTTGAGGGGAGAGGACGCCGGGCGAACGCGAGACCTATCGCGCCGTGGCCTTGCGCGGCGAGCGAAGGAGTGTCAGCGACCGCAGCGGCAAACCCCTGAAAACAGCCATAAAACCGAGTTTTCCACAGTGTGGACAAATTCTTTCCATTGTGTGGAAAATACGGCCAAAGTTTTTCCATTGTGTGGAAAAATCGCTGAAAGTTTTTCCATTGCGTGGAAAAAACGGGCCTGTTTTTCCACAGTGTGGAAAATATTTTTCCATAGCGTGGAAAAATTCCGAAAAAGTTTTCCATACTGTGGAAAACTATGGAGTCGAGATAGGGCGATTACACCTTGGCAGCATTAATCACAGTGCAGGATTGTGGGTGGGAGAATAGGCTGGATTTACATGTGAGTGCCGGGGTATTCTACGAACATCGGAATGCAGATGTTCAGCATTCCATTGTGATCCAAGCGAAAGAATATCGAGACATAGACATCTAATAATTTAATGCGTTAACGCGCAGTAATTGTTTCTCCTGAAAACTGGCAAGTTTTGGAGTTGTAGAGACGAACTGAGCGAAGACGCGCCCGTATGGGCGCGGCTTCAGCTTTGTGTTTCTACAACAGGCATGCCAGTGCCTCAGGAGGGACGCGAGTTGGAGTTCGCGCCTCTTTTTGTGGCTCCAACTCTTGCATCCGCCAGGGAGCCACATGGACATTCCTAATTCAAAACCTTCAGATGAGACATCCCGAATGCTCGCCTTGGTCGAGCAAGAGACGGGATATCGGGTCACTGTTGGAACAACAGATAACTCCAAGGCCGATGCTGAAATGATTTCCGCCGCGCCGGGGCATCCGTTCCACCTTATCAATGTGTCCACCAGATGCCTGCCGGTGGCTGATTACATTGTTGCCGTCCAGTGTGTAATGCTGTTGACCATGTGGTCCCATCCTCAAGGCGTGCCCGTTTTCGAAATTGTTCCTGACAAAATAGACTACGCCATTCGGAAAGCGGCTGGTTGTCGCGGCCTTGCAAAATTGCCTCATGCGTTATCCGAGCAAACCGCCAGAAACATGGTTCTCGGCCTGCTGCACCAGTTGATCTCAACCCCGCCAGAACTGATAGCAATGGAATATTGTCATCGCGAGTGTCCGGGTTTACGCGTGCAACAGGCGGATGCCTTGGCTCAAAGTCTACGACGCAACACGGGGACCCTTCGGGCGGAAATCAAAGAAATGGCTCCGCCTGAAATCTGGACAGCCAACCAAGCCCTATGCGCGTCTCTGGCTCGGGGATGGTGCGACCTTGTTGAAGATGAAGTAGCTATGCTCTCATACAATTCGGTGGGTGTGGAGGCCACGGCGCAAAAGCTCGTGGGGATATACCGCAGTGTCCGGGGAACAATGGGCGAGTGCAGTGTAGGGACGGTGGATCGCTGGGCCAACGAATTGGGATTTAGATCGCTCTACACCTGGACATTCAGAAAGAAAACAGCATGAAGCAAGAGCCCTTGGTTTTCACATTCCCGCTCGATGACTTTGACCTTACTAATCTACCAGTCGATCCAGAAGTTTTGCGATCGAATCCGGACATACTGAAAGAAGCCGTTTCTAATTACTTTTCAAACAAATTCAAGAGCATCGGCGGGGAAGCACAGATATCCATTCGTCAGAATTCGGTCACGGTGAGATGGGTTCCCGAGTCGGGACTTGCCGGTCTCGTGGAGCATGGCGTTGTGCTTTTGCAAAAAGGTGACTATGGCACAGGCATGGTCTTGCTCCAGAGCGCACTGTGCCAGGAGCCCGATAATCCAAGTATTCTCTTCAATCTTGGCATGGCATATAGCGATAAGGGCAATCTTGCGGAAGCGCTGTCGCTCTTGTCCAAGCTTACATCTTTGGAGCCACATAATCCGCGCGCATGGACGGCATTGGGCGTGGCCCTCTTTCGCAGCGAAAAATTGCCGGAGGCAGAACAGGCCTTGCGTCGGGGGGTGGAACTCGACCCGGAAGATGGTTATGCCCATCGAAATCTGGGCGGTCTTCTTATTGGGCGTGATCGGGCGGCTGGTTTGCTCCATATGGCGAAGGCGGCCGATCTTTTGCCCGATGATCAGGCCGCGCAATTCAATTACGGCAGCGCCTTGCTACAAAACGGCAAGCCAGCCGAGGCTGATAAATTCTTGATCCGGGCCATCGAGATTGCGCCGTTGTCGTCCGTTGCCGAGCAGGCGCGGCAGGCTCGGACCCAGATCGCTCATCAAAACATGCGCAGTGCCGTGGGCGGGGCACCGCGGATGGATGCTGTGATGTATTGCCTCTCGGCACTTAAGCTGTTTGCCGATTCGCCCGACAAACTGCAACCTGTGACATTTGAAATCGCGATGCTTGGACGAGGCGGACTCGAGATAAATAGCCCCGCCCAGAAA
>DMJA01000029.1 GCA_003451935.1 Verrucomicrobiota bacterium
TTCCGGGGGTGCATCTGCGATTGAATGCGATTCCGCAGGGAGCGGGTTGCAGGCGTGAGTGGCTGTCATCCCGAGCGGGCCTGCCTCGCCGTAGCCTTGCGCCAAGGCGGGTCGAGGGATCTGGGCTGGGTCCCGCAGGCATGTCCTGGCGATGAAGCCGGGATGTTTCGACTCCGGCGCGATGCGCCGCCGCTCAACATGACGGACTTTTTCACCGAATCGCAGATGCGTCAAATTTCCGGCCGGCCGCCCGCCCTGCCTTGACTCGCCCCGGCCCCCGGGCGTAGGGTCGATCTCTGGACAGGCGGGCGGACATGCCCGCGACCGCATCATGGACCGAACCTATTGGAACCGGATGGCTTCGTGCTACGAGGCCGAAATCTTCAGCGTGCTGCAGCATGACCGCGCGTCGCTCATCGCGGACAAGGTCCGCCGATACGGAAAGAACACCCAAACGGCCACCGACGTTGGCTGTGGCATTGGCCACTTCCTCCCCTTGCTGTCGGAACGATTCCGCAGGATCCTCGCGGTGGATCTTTCCGCCAAGAACGTCTCCCAGGCCCAGGCCAGGCACGCCCGCCTGCCCAATGTGGAGTATCGCGCCGTCGACCTGGCCGCGCCGGCGGTGCGCCTGCCCAAGGCCGATTTCGCCCTGTGCGTCAATGCCGCCATCGCGCCCTCGATCGCGCACCGCAACCGCCTGCTCGACGTTACGTGCCGGCATCTGCGCCCGGGAGGGCATCTGGTCCTGGTCGTGCCCTCCCTGGAATCCACCTTCCTGGCCGATTTCCGCCTGATCGAGTGGAACCTCCGGGATGGCATGAAGCCGGGCCATGCCGTCCGCTCCGGATTCCGGGCCCACCGGCCGACCGGCCACCCGCGGGCCCACGAAGGGGTGGTGCCGATCGACAACGTCGATACGAAGCACTACCTCAAGGAAGAGCTGGTCATCCTGCTGGAAAACAGGGGCCTGCAGACGCTGGAGATCGAGAAGGTCGAATATCCGTGGAACACGGAATTCACGGCCCCGCCCCGCTGGATGCAGGCCCCCTTCCCGTGGGATTGGCTGTTCGTGGCGCGGAAGATCTAGAGCATTTTTTGATTTACCCTAGCCGCCCATGTGCCGGAAACAGCCCGGCTCGGCAGGGACGCCCCGCCCTACCAGGAAGCTGAATTTAAGGGCTTTGGGTAGGGCGAACCCTCCGGGTGAGCCGTTCTCTATTGCCGTCCAGAAACGCCTACGGAAAATCTGAATTTGCTCCAATGGGGGGCCGGCGCGTGGGTCAGCCGCGCGACGGCGCGGGAGGTTCCCGCCATTTCCTCGCCATCCGCAACATGGATTCCTCTTTCGTGACCGATTCCAGGGATTCGATTCCGATCCAGGCCAGGTCGTGCGATTCCTCGCCCACCCGGTACGCCTCGCTTCCCGTGGCCCGGAAGGCATAGCGGGCATCCCAGTGGAAATGCTCCGGCCCCTCCCGGCTGGCCGGTATCCGGTGGACATCGACATCGAAGAGGCCTTCCCACGCGGGGACCAGCCCTTGCAGCCCGGACTCTTCCTCCGCCTCGCGCCGGGCCACGCGGAAAACATCGGAATCGCCATCGGCGTGGCCGCCCAGCTGCACCCACAGGTTCAGTTTTTTGTGGTGGGTCAGCAGGACATGGGTCCCCGCCCGGTTGACCACCCAGGCGGAGCCCGTGACGTGCCCCATCTGCAACTGCCGCTCAAAACAATCGGAATGGGACGAAACGAAGTCAATGAACCGCCCGACCGTTTCCGATTCGTCCGGCCACCGGGACCGGTAGTCCCGCAGCTGCCGGAGGATTTCTTCCCTGCCCATGGGATGCTCCGGTCCGCGGCCTCAGGCGAGGTCTTCGATGTCCTGCGCCTGGCGCTGGAGGTCGGCGAGTTCGCGCCGCCAGAAGTCGGCGCTGCCCCATTCGGCGGTCAGCAGGCCCCGGCCGCCATCGGCCTTCTGCCGGGCGCACCAGGCGGCGTAGTGCAGATAGCGCATGGCGCGCAGGGGCTCGATCAGGCGCGTCTGCGCGTCGTCGTATTCCGCGAAGGTGTCGTAGCCCTCCAAGAGCAGTTCGAACTCGGGCCGGGCGGCGGGCAGGCGGTCGGGCAGCAGCATCCACAAATCCTGGATGGCGGGGCCCGTGCCCATGTCGTCGAAATCGATGGCGCAGAACCCCTCGCCGGGACGCCAGAGCAGGTTCATCCGGTGCAGGTCGCCGTGCAGGCGCTGCGTCGCCACGCCGTCGAACAGCGGCGCGATGCGGTCCAGCAGCTTCTGCGCGGCCTCCAGATAGCGGTCCGCGACCTCGCGCGGGATTGCGCCCGACCCGCGCAGGAATTCCAGGTGCGTTTGCGAGGACTGCCGCGGATCGATGACGATGCGGTTGGCCGCGGCCTTGCGCGCGCCGATCTGGTGGATGCGCCCGATCAACCGGCCAATCTGGAGCCATTCGTCGCGCCGGGGCTCGTCGCACGGGCGCCCGCCCATGCGGGGGAACAGCGCAAAGAAAATCCCGCCCTCCTCGTGCAGCGTGCGTCCGGCCGCGTCGGCGAGGGGCGCGACGACGGGGATTTCGTCGGCGGCCAGCTCGAGCAGGAAATCCTGTTCGTCCTGCAGGGCGGCGCGGGTCCAGCGTCCGGGACGGTAGAACTTGGCGATGAGGAAGCCGCCATCCTCGAGGCCGACTTCGAACACGCGGTTGATGTAGGAAGTCAGCGGGCGGCAGATGCCGGAGGCGCGCCGCCCCGAGGCCCGCTCGGCGGCATCCATCACGACGTCGGGCGAGAGCGCC
>DMJA01000030.1 GCA_003451935.1 Verrucomicrobiota bacterium
CCGACGTGTTGTATCTTGACTTCAAATGATCGAAACCTTCCCGACCCGCGATGACCTGTCAGCCGCCCTCGCGGCGCGCGTCCTCGCCTGCGCCGCCGAAGCCATCGCTGCCCGCGGCCGCTTCATTTTTGCCCTTCCCGGCGGTTCCGTCATCCCCCTCCTCGCCCGAGGACTGAAAACCATCGAAGCCGCCCACTGGCACATCTTCTGGACCGACGAGCGGTGCGTGCCGCTCTTCGATCCGCAAAGCAATTTCCGCCTCGCCGAAACCGAACTCCTCCCCAAGCTCGCCGGCGCGCAAATCCACCCGATCCGCGGTTCCGCCGCGGACTACGAACACGAACTCCGCCCCTTCCTCCCGCTCGATCTCGCCCTGCTCGGCGTGGGCGAGGACGGCCACGTCGCCTCGCTCTTTCCCGGCGATCCGGCGCTCCTCGAAATGAAACGCATCGCCGCCGAAGTCCACCACTCGCCCAAACCGCCGCTCGACCGCGTGACCCTGACCTTGCCCGCGCTCAACGCCGCACGGCATCGTCTCGTCGTGGCATCCGGCGCGAACAAGGCCGGCATCGTCGCCCGCGTGTTTTCCAAACCATCCCATTTGCCCGCGCAAATGCTTTCTGGCGATTTGCGCTGGCTGCTCGACCGCGAAGCCGCCGCCAACCTGAAGGAGTTCCCATGAACGACGAAATCCCCCAGGCACCCACCACCACCATCGTCATCTTCGGCGCGTCCGGCGATTTGACGCATCGCAAGTTGATCCCCGCCCTCTTCCACAACCGCAAGAAGGGGCGCCTGTGGGACACCACCCGCATCGTCGGCGTCGCCCGCCGCGACTGGACCGACGACTTCTTCCGCGAGCGCCTCCTCGACGGCGTGAAGAAATTCGGCGGCGCGTTCGACGAAACGGCGTGGGCCGGTTTCGCCAGCCGCCTGCATTACGTCCGCGGCGATCTCGAAGTGCCCGGCGACTACGCCACGGTCGACGCCCGCCTGCGCGAGATCGAGGGCGGCCCCGCCAACCGACTGTACTATCTCGCCACGGCCCCCGAGTTCTACGGCCCGGCCTGCGATTCCCTCGCCGCCGCCGGCATGGCCGCCGAGACCGAAGGCTGGCGCCGCATCATCATCGAAAAGCCCTTCGGCCACGATCTCGCCTCCGCCATGGCCTTGAACCAGCGCGTCCACGCTTCTTTCCGCGAACATCAGGTCTACCGCATCGACCACTACCTCGGGAAGGAAACCGCCCAGAACATTCTGTTCCTGCGCTTCGCCAACACGCTGTTCGAGCCGGTCTGGAACCGGCGCTACGTCTCCAACATCCAGATCACCGTGGCCGAAGACGTCGATGTGGGCTCGCGTGGCGGCTACTACGACAACGCCGGCGTCCTGCGCGACATGTTCCAGAACCACCTCCTGCAGCTGCTGTCGCTCGTGACGATGGAGCCGCCCGCGTCGATGGACGCCAATGCCGTCCGCAACGAGAAGGCCAAAGTGCTCGGCAACATCCGCCCCATCCGGCTCGAAGACACTGTCCGCGCGCAATACGAAGGCTACCGCGCCGCCGAACGCGTCGCCCCGGATTCGCAGACGCCCACCTTCGCCGCCCTCAAGCTCAACATCGACAACTGGCGCTGGAAAGGCGTGCCCTTCTACCTGCGCTCCGGCAAGGCCATGCCCGCGCGCAGCAGCTCCATCATCGTGGAATTCCAGGCGCCGCCCGATGTCATGTTCGGCCTCGGCCGCAACCAGTCCTTCACCCCCAACATGCTGTCCATCTGCATCCAGCCCGAGGAAGGCGTCCACCTGCGCTTCGAGACCAAGGTGCCCGACACCCTCGCCGAGTCGCGCTCCGCCAACATGGACTTCAGCTACCGCGAGGCGTTCCCCGACATCGTCCTGCCCGACGCCTACGAACGCCTGCTCCTCGACGCCCTCAAGGGCGACGCCTCGCTCTTCGCCCGCAGCGACGGCATCGAAATCGCCTGGGGCCTGCTCGATCCCGTCCTGGCCGGATGGCAAACCTCCCCGGAGGTCTCCCCGTTGCGCACCTACGCCCGCAAAACCTGGGGCCCCTCCGAGGCCGACGAACTCCTCGCCCGCGAAGGCCACGTCTGGCGCCTCGGCTGCGGCGAAGAAGGCTGCTTGATATGATGGAATCCAAACAGCCCGGCTCGGCAGGGACGCCTCGCCCTACCTCGCTTTGGGTAGGGCGAACCCTCCGGGTGAGCCGCAGCTGTTCCCGTCTTGTTGTAGCCGGCCACGTTGGGGCCGGGGCTGTTGGCTGCTTGATTTGAAAGGAATCCCCCACATGAAACCTACCGCAGACATCGCCATCGTCGGTCTCGCCGTCATGGGCGAAAACCTCATCTTGAACATGGAAAGCCGCGGCTTCACCGTCGCCTGCTACAACCGCACCGTCGCCAAGGTCGATGCCTTCGTCAACGGCCGCGGCCAAGGCAAGAACCTGATCGGCTGCCATTCCATCGCGGAACTCGTCGCCGCCCTCGCGCGTCCGCGCAAGATCATGATGATGGTCCGCGCCGGCAAACCCGTCGATGACTTGATCGTCGAACTCGTCCCGTTGCTCGAACCCGGCGACATCCTGATCGACGGCGGCAACAGCCACTATCCCGACACCATTCGTCGTTGTGAAACCGCCGCCAAGCGCGGCCTGCTCTACGTCGGTGCCGGCGTCTCCGGCGGCGAAGAAGGCGCACTCAAGGGCCCCTCCATCATGCCCGGCGGCCACGCCGAAGCCTGGCCCCACCTCAAGCCCATCTTCCAGGCCATCGCCGCAAAGGTCGATGGCGTCCCCTGCTGCGAATGGCTCGGTCCCGATGGCGCCGGACATTTCGTCAAGATGGTCCACAACGGCATCGAATACGGCGATATGCAGCTCATCGCCGAAGCCTACCACCTGATGTCCCAAGGTCTCGGCATGGCCCCCGCCGAAATGGCCGCTGTCTTCCGGAAGTGGAACCAGGGCGCGCTCGATTCCTACCTCATCGAAATCACCGCCGACATCCTCGCCAAGACCGACGATGAAACAGGCAAGCCCATGGTGGACGTGATCCTCGACGCCGCCGGCCAGAAAGGCACCGGCAAATGGACCTCGCAGGCCGGCCTCGATCTCGGCGTCGGCATCCCCCAGATCGCCGAAGCCGTCTTCGCCCGCTGCCTCTCCGCCATCAAGGAAGAACGCGTCGCCGCGTCCAAAATCCTCGCCGGCCCCGCCGCGAAATTTGCCGGCGACAAGGCGCAATTCCTCGCCGATCTCGAACAAGCCGTCTACGCCGCGAAAATCTGCTCCTACGCCCAGGGATTCCAGCTTTTGCGCGCAGCCTCCGCAGAGCACAAGTGGAGACTCAATTTCGGCGATGTCGCCTTGCTGTGGCGCGGCGGGTGCATCATCCGCGCCCGGTTCCTCGGCCAGATCAAGGAAGCCTTCGATGCCTCCCCCGCGCTGGCGAATCTGCTTCTCTCACCGTATTTCCAAAAGGTCGCCGCCGATGCGCAGGATGCGTGGCGGCGCGTGGTCAAGACCGCCGTTGACCTCGGCATCCCCCTCCCCGCCATCTCCACCGCGCTCAACTACTACGACGCAACCCGCTGCGCGCGCCTCCCCGCCAACCTGCTCCAGGCCCAGCGCGACTACTTCGGCGCCCACACCTACGAGCGCACGGATAAGCCCCGCGGCCAGTTCTTCCACACCAACTGGACCGGCCAAGGCGGCTCCACCGCCTCGACGCCGTATGTCGTCTAGGCTTTTGGGCTGAAAGGCTCAAACCGCCCGGGCTGGAGTCGGCACGCCCCCGTGCCGGGGCTGTTTTCGCCGGAGCGCAGGCATCTTGCCTGCATCCCCGATTCATAATGCGGGCGGGACGCCCGCGCTCCGGCACGCGATCCCGGCGGCCTCCGAGGCCGCCCTACCTTCGATCCCCCTCTGTGAACCGCCGTGAATCTCTGTGAGGGACACTTCTTCGGCTACTAGATGAATAGCGTCGGCCCGCTTTCCTTCGCGCGGGCGATGAAGGTGGCCACGCCGGCGACTTCGTCCACGTCGATCAGCTCCTCGCGGGTGAGGCCCATCACGCCCATGGTCATGTCGCAAACAATGAACTTCACGCCCATGGCCCGAGCGTTCTGCAGCATCTCCGGCAGCGGAACGACGTTCTGCTTTGCCATCACGTGCTTCATCATGGCCGTGCCCATGCCCGCCATATGCATCTTGGACAGAGCCAGCTTCGCCGCACCCTTCGGCATCATGAACCCGAACATCGCGTTCAGCAGGCTCTTCTTCACCTGCGGCCCCGGATTCTTCCGCAGAACGCTCAAGCCCCAGAACGTGAAGAAAATGCTCGTTTGCATACCCGCCGCCGCCATGCCCATCGCGATGATCAGCGCCGCCATGACCTTGTCGAGATCGTTGCTGAACAGGACCATCGTTCCTGAATTCGCGTTTCCAGCGGCAGTGTACGGCAGCGGGGTTCCCTTGCGCACGATGGCCTCCAGATGGCCGCTCTTCTGTTCCATTTTTACCACCTTGTTTCCGCTGCTTTGCGCCCAGTTTGTCAAATCCGGCGCGAAGCCCTGCGCGGCCACCACCTTGATCGTCGCGCCTTCGCCGAGCCCGTCCAGTTCCTTTTTGATGCGCACCACCGGGCCGGGGCACTGCAATGCCCGCACGTCCACCACGATTCCCGGCTCGCCCTCTTCTTCGGTCTTGGGTCCGCCCTCGCTGCCCGTGGAAGCCAGCGCGATTTGGTCGTCGGAGGGCATCCACTTCTCGGGCTGGAACTGCTTCCAGGTCAGGTAGCCGCCCGACAGGTTGGCGACGTCGTAGCCGAGTTGCTTCAGGATGCGCTCGGCCACATAGCCGCGCAGGCCCACCTGGCAGTAGATCACGACCTTGCGATCCTTGGGCAGCTCGAAGGCGCGCGCGCGGAGCTTGTGCAACGGAATGTTGATGGATCCCGGCAGCTTGCCGGCCGCCAGTTCGGCGGGCTCGCGCACATCGAGCAGGAGCGCGCCTTCCGGCAGGGCACCGGCGTGGGCGAGGGTCGTCACGCCGTCCAGGGCGTTGGTGGCGATCATGCCCGCCACGGTGATGGGATCCTTGGCCGAGCTGAACGGCGGCGCGTAGCACAGCTCCAGCTCCGCGAGCTGGCGCACGTCCATTCCGGCGCGCATCGCGACGGCCAGCACATCGGCGCGCTTATCCGCGCCCTCCGCGCCGATAACCTGGCCACCGTAGATTTTGCCGTCGCCGCCGAACAACAGCTTGATGTGCAGGGTCGTCGCGCCCGGATAGTAGCCCGCGTGAGAGCCGGCGTGCAGATAGACCTTCTGGTACGGCTTGCCCATCGCCTTGAGTTTGGCTTCCGTATGGCCACAGCTTGCGGCCGTCAGCTTGCCGACCTTGACCACCGAGGCGCCGAACGTGCCTTCGTAGCGCCGGCCGCGGCCCAGGACGTTGTCCGCCGCGATGCGGCCCTGCCGGTTCGCCGGAACCGCCAGCGGCACCGCCGTCGGCTCGCCGAACACGGGATCGACCACCGCCACCACGTCGCCCACCGCAAAAATATCCGGATCGACCGTGCGCATCTGCGCATCGGTCACGATATGTCCCCTGGGGCCTGTATCCAACCCTGCAGCCTGGGCCAATCCCGAATTCGGTTTCACGCCCACGCACATCACGACGAGGTCTGCAGTCCACGAGCGGCCGTCTTTCACCGTCGCCCTCACCCCGCCGCCCTCGGCCGGCGCGAACGCCGACACCGCCGCGCCCAGTTCTACCACGATCCCGGCCAGCCGCAACTCTTCGGCCAGCAGCGAGCTCATCTCCTCGTCCATCGTCGGCAACAACTGCCGGCCCATTTCCAGCAGGGTCACCGCCAGCCCGCGGTGCCGCAGGCTCTCGGCCAGTTCCATGCCCACGAAGCCGCCGCCCACCACGATGACGCTCTTCGCGCCCGCGTCGAGCTTCTTGGCGATGCGGTCCATGTCCTCCAACGTCCACAACGGCAGCACCTCGGGAAGGTCGATGCCCGGCAGCTTCAGTTCCATCGGCGAGGAGCCCGTCGCGATCACCAGCTTGTCGTAGCGATCCTCGCTTTCCGTCCCGTCCTGGCGATTCAGCACCTTGACCGTCTTCTTCGCGCGGTCGATGGCCGTCACCTCGTGGTTGACGCGCACATCCACGTTGAACCGCGCGCGGAAATTCGCCGGCGTCATCACCAGCAGCCAATTGCGCTCGGGAATGATCTTGCCCAGGTGGTACGGCAGCCCGCAGTTCGCGTACGAAATGTGCGGCCCCTTCTCCAGCAGCACGATCTCGGCCTTTTCGTCCAGCCGCCGCAGCCGCGCAGCCGTGCTCGCCCCGCCCGCCACGCCCCCGATGATGATCGTCTTCATGCCAAATTCCTTTTCATTTACAGACTTGCGAAGGATACCATGGACCCGTTCGGTTGCCAAATTCGCCGATTTTTAGAAATTTTTTTGCATTCCCACCCTATTCTGGTATTGTGATGCCAGAAATGAATGGCGCACAAAGGAAAACCCCATGAAAAGATCATCGATCCTGGCGAAAACGATCCTGACGGCGATCCTGTCGGTTGGTGGCCTCCTCCTTTTCCCTGGAACCGCGCAGGCTCATTGCGACACCGCCGCCGGCCCGGTCATTCCGGAAGCCAAGGCCGCCTTGGAAGCGGGCGACGTGACCCCGGTCCTCAAATGGATCAAGCCGGACAACGAGGCGGAGATCCGAGCCGCATTCGCGAAAACGGTCGCGGTCCGCGGCCAGAGCCCGGAAGCGCAGGAACTGGCCGACCACTATTTCCTCGAGACGCTCGTCCGGCTGCATCGCGCGGGCGAAGGCGCCCCCTACACCGGGATCAAGGATGAACCGGTCAAGCCCATCGTCGCCCTGGCCGACCAAGCCTTGGCCGATGGCTCCGCAGACGCCTTGATCCAGAAGATGAGCGGACATCTGGCGCAGGCGGTCGGAGAAAAGTTCCAACGCGCCATCGAGGCCCAAGCGCACAAGGACGACAGCGTGGAAGCCGGCCGCGAGTTCGTCGAGGCCTACGTGGTCTATGTGCACTATGTCGAAGGCGTCCGCGACGCCATCATGGCGGCCGGTGGCCACGGCCATGCCGCCGAAGGCGCCGCTCCGGCCCAAGCAAGCCACGAAGAACACGCAGAATAACAATCCCGTGCCCGGCCTGCTGAACATCCCCGAATCGATGTCGATCGCGCTCCACACCTGCCTGTGGATCGCCGATAGCGACCGCACGTTCCGTCCCTCGGCGAAGATCTCCAAGGATCTGGGCTTTTCCTACAACCACTTCGCGAAAATCGTCCAGCGGCTGGTGCATGCCGGCTTGCTGGAAACCGAGCGCGGGCCCCGCGGCGGCATCCGCCTCGCCCGCGAGCCCAAGGCCATCTCGTTGCTCGAAATCTACAACGCCGCCGGCGGCGAGCCCCTCCGCCCCCATCGCTGCCTGCTCGATCCCAAGGTCTGCCAAGGCCGGGCCTGCGCCCTCGGCCACCTGATCGAAAAGGAAAACGACCGGCTCCACCAGAAAATGAAGGAAACCACCCTCGCGGGCCTCGCCCGCTCGTTCGACCGTTCCAAGTTTCGGCGGGCCCTGCCACCTCGCGTGGCAGGGGAGCCAACGTTAGCCTCCCGCGACGCAAGGTCGCGGGGCGGCCAGCCTGGATCTATCCACCATTACAGCAAAGCTCAATAGGAATCGCATGAAGCGCAAAATCGTCTCGATCGATGAATCCCGATGCAACGGCTGTGGCCTGTGCGTCAGCGCCTGCCACGAGGGCGCCATCCAGCTAATCGACGGCAAGGCCAAGTTGATTTCCGACAGCTATTGCGACGGACTCGGCGACTGCCTGCCCGCCTGCCCCGTCAACGCCATCCAAATTATCGAACGGGAAGCCACCGACTACGACGAAGCGGCCGTTGCCGCCCGCGCGGCCGCCGCTCCCCCTCCCCTTCCTTG
>DMJA01000027.1 GCA_003451935.1 Verrucomicrobiota bacterium
CGGCTCGGCGGGGACGCCTCGCCCTACCAAGAAAGCTGAATTTGAAGGCTTTGGGTGGGGCGAACCCTCCGGGTGAGCCGTTCTCTTTCAGAAAGTCTGAATTTGCCCTTGGGGCGTCCTCCGATTCCAAAGCCGTTTTTCGCCGCCCCCTGTTTTCCGCCACCCCCAAATCCCGTTTTCCACGGTATCGGGGGGTTCCAAAAAATGATAGTTCTTGTTCCAGATGATGGAACAAAAACCAACCGCCATGATCAACGGGAAGATGATCACCGAAACCGTCCTGGACGCCATTGCCTCCGGAGCGGTGCCCGAGGACATCGCCCAGGACCTCCAGCAGAGCATCGAGGTCTTCAAGGCCGACACCTCCCTTTTCGATTCGGCCGGCTTGAAGGGGCCGCTGAAGCATGCGGAAATGATGATCAAGCTGGGGTTCTGGCTGGCCGCGGGCCAGCTCAAGGTGCATGAGTTCCGGATCTGGGCCGCCTGCGTCCCGCCGCACGACAACCAGGGGTGGGACGTGGATCTCCTCTATTCCAGGCCCGGCTCCAGCCTCCGGAACGCCCTGAAAATGGGGCCCATCTACACAAATCCAGAGGCCTGCCTCGTGCAGGAGCCGGCCGATCTTCCGGCGCCGTGACCGGCCGAAGACCTACTCGTCTTCGTCCAGCGGTAGCTGCGACTCGTAGGCGTCCGCATCCATCAGATGATTCAAGTCCGCCATGCGCTCGGGCTTCATCTTGAAGAGCCACCCCTTGCCAAACGGGTCCTGGTTCACCAGTTCCGGCTGTTCCACCAGCGCCTCGTTCACCTCGGTGATCGTCCCGGCCAGCGGCGCATAGATATCGTTGGCGGCCTTGACGGATTCCACAACGGCGACTTCCTTTTCGGCCTCCACCTGCTCGCCCACCTCGGGCAGCTCCACGAAGGTCAGTTCCGACATCTGTTCCTGGGCATAGTCCGTGATGCCCACCACCACGCCGGAACCTTCTTCCCGCACCCAGCAGTGGGCGCGTGTAAACCGCAATTCGCTCGACGACATGCTTCAGCCTCCATCCATCACCATGAAAACGCCCCCGCTTGTACCGTCCGGCCTTCAGGCAATCAAGCCTTCATTTCAGGACCGCCGGGGCGCCGGAAAAACAAGCGCCCGGCCGGGGGGCCGGGCGCCGGGCGGCCGCGCCCCGTGGCCGGGGCGCGCCGGGTGGTTCTCCGCATCAGCCGCTGAGTCCGCCGATGATCGAGACCAGCGGCATGAACAGCGCGATGACGATCGTGCCGACGACCACGGCCAGGAAGATGATCAGCAGCGGCTCGATGATCGAGGTCATCGCGGCGACGGCGTTGTCCACGTCGTCGTCGTAGGAATCGGCGATCTTCATCAGCATGTCCGGCAGCGCGCCGGTCTCTTCGCCCACCTCCACCATGCTCACCACCATCGGGGGGAACACCTTCGAGGACGCGATCGGGGGGGCCATGTTTTCGCCTTCCTTCACGGCATCGTGGACGGTCACCACGGCGCGGGAGATCACCTCGTTGCCCACGGTCTCCTTCACGATGTTGAGCGCCTGCAGCACCGGAACGCCGGCGGACATCAGGGTGCCCAGCGTGCGCGTGAAGCGCGAAATCGAGTTCTTGCTGATCAACGTGCCGAACACCGGCGCGTGCAGCTTGAACTTGTCCAGCGCCAGCCGCCCCTGGGGCGTCTTGGCCAGCAGCTTGATGACCACCACCAGCACCACGATCGCAATCAGCACCACGGGGAAGCGGTGGACCATCGTGTCGCTCGCGCTCATGACGAACTGCGTCAGCATCGGCATCCCCTTGCCCCCCATCAGGTCGCCGAAGATGTCCGCGAACTTCGGCACGATGTAGGTCATCAGGAAGCCCAGGATGGACAGGGCCATGACCAGCACCACGATCGGATAGGTCATCGCGCTCTTGACCTTGCCCTTGATCTTCTCGGCCTTCTCCTGGAACTCGGACAGGCGGCCCAGCACCACGTCCAGCACGCCGCCGATTTCCCCGGCCTTCACCATGTTCACGAACAGGCGGTCGAAGATCTTCGGATGCGCCGCCAGCGCCTCCGCGAAGGTGCTGCCCGATTCGATGCTCTCGGCCATCTGCGAGACCGCATCCCGCAGCTTGGCGTTCTTCTCCTGCCGCTGCAGCACGCGCAGCGCCCGCATCAGCGGCAGCCCCGCATTCACCAGCGTGGACATCTGCCGGGTGAAGACCGTCAACTGCTTGGCCTTGACGCCGCCCTGCAGGAACTTCGGCAGCTTGAGCTCCATCTGGAGTCCGCCGCCCTTGGCCGGCGCCTTCTTGGCCGGCCCCGCGCCGCCGGAACCCGCCAGCTCCTCGATCTTGGTCGGGAAATACTGCTTTTCCCGGATGCGCGCCACGGCCGACGTCTGGTTGTCGGCATCGATCTCGCCGTGGACTTCCTTGCCCTTGGAATCCAGGGCCGTGAATTTGAAACGCGCCATATCGTGCTCCCTTCGTGCTCTCTCTTCCAACCGCTACTAGGTGTACTTCAAAACCTCTTCGACCGTGGTGTATCCGTCCAGGATGCACCGGATGCCGTCCTCGCGCAGCGTGCGCATGCCCAGCTCCACCGCCTTGTCGCGGATCACCAGGGTCGGCTTGCGCTGGCTGATCAGGTCGCGGATCGGATCCTTGATCCGCAGGTATTCATAGATGCCTCGCCGGCCCTTGTAGCCCGTCTGGTTGCAGTAGGAGCAGCCCGCGCCGTAGAAGAACGGCCGTCCGCCGACCTGCTTGTCGGTCATCCCCAGCTGCTGCAGGAGGTCGGGCGTCGGCTGGTATTCCGTCTTGCAGTTGGTGCAGATGGTGCGCACCAGCCGCTGGCCCAGCACCGCCTCCAGCGTCGAGGCGATCAGGAACGGCTCCACGCCCATGTCGATCAGGCGGGTGATGGCGCCCGAGGCGTCGTTGGTGTGCAGCGTGCTGAACACCAAATGGCCCGTCAGCGCCGCCTGGATCGCGATTTCCGAGGTCTCGATGTCGCGGATTTCACCGACCATGATGATGTCGGGGTCCTGGCGCAGGA
>DMJA01000028.1 GCA_003451935.1 Verrucomicrobiota bacterium
ACCTGCTGCACATCTCCTACGAGGCGGGCATCCTCGAGGATCCGTGGCTCGACGCGTTCGCAGCCAAAAACAAGGACATGTTCCGCCTGACGCGCGCGCCCGAGGATGCGCCGGACCGCGCCGAGATCGTCGAGCTGGATTTCGTGCGCGGCGATTGCGTCGCCGTGAACGGCAGGAAGATGACTCCCCTCGAGGTGATGCGCAAGCTCAACACCCTCGCCGGCAAGCACGGCGTGGGCCGCGTGGACATGGTCGAGAACCGCTTCGTGGGCATGAAGAGCCGCGGCGTCTACGAAACCCCCGGCGGCACCGTCCTCCAGTTCGCCCACCGCCAGATGGAATCCCTCACGATGGACCGCGACACGATGCATCTGCGCGACGGCCTCATCCCTCGCTACGCCGAGATGGTCTATAACGGCTTCTGGTTCGCCCCCGAGCGCCGCGCCCTGCAAGCGCTTATCGATGAAACCCAGAAGCACGTCACCGGCACCGTGCGTGTCCGGCTCTACAAGGGCGGACTCTACGTGGCGGGCCGCAGGAGCCGCATGTCCCTCTATAATCCGCAGATTGCCACCATGGATGCCGACCCCACCAAGGCCTACGACCAGGACGACGCGACCGGATTCATCCGGCTCAATGCCCTGCGCCTCAAGGTGGCCGCCAAGGTCCACGGCAAGGCCTGATTCCGGACCGGCCGGCGCAACCCGATACATCGCTCGAAGGACACCCCGTGAAAAAACAAAACATCCCGTCTTGGAGGCGCCTCCCCTCCCTCCTCCTCGCCCTCGCCTGCGGACTCGCCGCCGGCTCGGCTTCGGCCGCCCTCACCGATCCCGTCCAGATCCAGACCGAAGCGTACATCAATCTGGTCCAGGCCGACCAAAGCCTCGATGCGGAAAGGCTGGACGAAGCGCTGGCCCAATACCAGGTCGCGCGCGACTACTACCTCCAGCTCGCCCAGGACTTTCCGGACCACGAACCACGCGTCATCCAATACCGGAAGACCTATTGCGACAACCAGATCGCCGACATCGAGCACCGCAAGGCTGGCGGCCAGCCGGAAGAGTTGCCCGAGCTGGAACCCTTGCCTTCGGAGGCCCTGCCGGATGCGGCCCCGGACGCCGACACGCAAACCGCGCCGGAATCCGCAGCGGCCGCCGAACGTTCCGTCGAAGTGGACTATCTCAAGAACCGCATCGCCAGCCTCGAGGCCGAGGTCGCTGAAATCGACACGCTCCAAGGCGAAATCGACACCCTCGCCGCGCAAAACGACAAGCTCCGCCGGGATCTGGAGTTCGCCAACGGGGAGCTGGCCAAACGCGCCGGCGGCGATCAGGCCGCTCTCGAAGCCCTCCGCGCCGAGCTCGCCGACAAGGACGGGCGGATTCAATCCCTGCAGAAGGAGCTTGATTCCAAAAAACAACTCGACCAGGCCTTGAACGATATGGAAGCCCAGGTCAACGAACTGCGCGCGCAGAACGATCGCTTCGCCAAGGAAATCAAGACCCTCGACGCCGAACTCGACGACGCCGAAGTCCGCGCCGACCAGGCGGAATTGAAAGCCAAGCAGGCGGAGGCCAAGGCGAAGGATGCCGACAAGAAGATTGCCGCGCTTTCACGCAAACCTTCCGCTGAAAAAGCCGGGCCCGCAGAACCTGCCCAAGCCGCCAAGCCGGCTCCGGAAACGGCCATGCCGGTCGCCACCGCTTCTCCCGTAAAAGCCACCGTGCCCCCCAAACCCATTCCCGACGGAATGGCCGCCTCCGACTATGTCCGCCAACTCCTGCAGGAAGGCGACAACGATTCCGCCCTCGCCACCGTGCAAGAAGCCCGCAAGGCATTCCCGACCGACATGAATCTGGTCCTGATCGAGGGCATCTCGCTGATCCGCCTGCAGCGCTATCCCGAGGCGGCCACGATGCTCGTCGATCTCGCCAAGAACCATCCCAAGGATGCGGAAATCCACGCCACTCTCGGTGCCGCCATGATGGGGGCCGGCTTCTACGAGGAAGCCCGGCGGGAGCTCCTGATGGCCGTCCGTCTCGACAAGAATGTGGGCGGCGAATACGACTACAACCTCGCCCAGCTCTTCGCGCTGGTCGAACCCATTGACCTCAAGCAGGCCCGCAAGCATTATCAGCAGGCCCGCAACCTCGGCATTGCCGCCGACCCGGCGCTCGAAAAAGTATTGAAGTAGGGCGGGGCGGCCGGAGGTCCGAGGATTTCTTTTCTCCCCGGGACCTCCATGCTACGCTTCCCGCCACTATGAGAATCGCCACGTTCAACTGCAATTCCGTCCGCTCGCGGCTTGACGCCGTCCTGCGCTGGCTCGCGGACAACGCCCCCGACATCCTCTGCCTGCAGGAAACCAAGGCGCAGGACGCCGAATTTCCAGCCGACGCCTTCCGCATGGCCGGCTGGCAGGTCGCGTTCAAGGGCGAGAAATCCTACAACGGCGTCGCCATCGTCTCGAAGAAGCCCGCCGACGAAGTGTCCTTCGGCCTCGACTCGGAGCCGGCCGACCCGGCCCGCCTCGCGCATGCGCGCTTCGGCAAGCTCCATGTCGTGAACACCTATGTCCCCCAAGGCCGCGAGATCGACCACGCGATGTACGCCTACAAGCTCGAATGGTTCGCCCGCCTGAAGAAATATTTCGAGAAAAACTTCACCCCCGCCACGCCCCTGCTCTGGTGCGGCGACCTGAACGTGGCGCGCCACCCCATCGATGTCACCCACCCCGAGACCAAGACGGACCACGTCTGCTATCACCAAGCCGTCCGCGACGCCTTCGAAGGCGTCCTTTCGTTTGGGTTCACCGACCTCTTCCGCAAGCACAATCCCGACCTCGCCGATTACTCCTTCTACGACTACCGCGCCCCGTTCAATCCCGAGCAGAAGCGCGGCTGGCGCATCGACTACGTCCTCGCCACCAAGCCCCTTGCGAAAAAGTCCATCGCCTCCTCCATCGACATCCTCCCCCGCACGCGCCCCAAGCCCTCCGACCACTGCCCTCTCTACGCGGACCTCAAGGATTGAAAACCCCTATTCCAGCCGCGCCTTTGCGCATCCTCGAAACCCTCCGCCAAAACGGCCATGAGGCGTTTTTCGTCGGCGGCTGCGTCCGCGACCTGCTGCTCGGCCGCAAACCCAAAGACTGGGACATCGCCACCGACGCCCTCCCCGACCGCATCGAATCGCTCTTCCCAAAAACCATCGCCATCGGCAAGGCCTTCGGCATCATCGCCGTCGTGCCCGCCGAGGGCGCACCCGTGGAAGTCGCCACCTACCGCGCCGATTCCCCCTACGCGGACGGGCGCCATCCCGGAGCCATCGCCTTCACCAACGCCCGTGAAGACGCCCTGCGCCGCGATTTCACCGTCAACGCCCTTTTTCTCGACCCGGCCACCGGCGAAATCCGCGACTTCGTCCACGGCCGCGCCGATCTCGACGCACACTTGATCCGCGCCATCGGCGATCCCTCCGTCCGCTTCGCCGAGGACCACCTGCGCATGCTGCGCGCCATCCGCTTCGCCTCCACCCTCGGCTTTGCCATCGAGCCCGCGACCTTCTCCGCCATCCAAACGCTCGCCCCCCAGATCCACCGCATCAGCGCCGAACGAATCCGCGATGAATTGTTCCGGCTCCTGACGGAATCCCCCCATGCCGGCGAAGCCCTCCAGCTTCTGCGCGATTCCGGCCTGCTCAAGGAAGTCCTGCCCGAGATCGACGCCATGGCTGGCGTCGAGCAGCCCCCCGAATTCCATCCCGAAGGCGACGTCTTCACGCACACCCGTCTGATGCTCGACGCCATGCCGCCGCACCCCTCCCTGCGCCTTGCGCTCTCCGTATTGCTTCACGACGTCGGCAAGCCGCCGACCGCGCAATTCGCCACAATGCCCGACGGCACGCAGCGCTGGCGCTTCGAATGCCACGCCTCCGTTGGCGCGGACATGGCCCGCGCCATCCTCGAACGCCTCCGCTCGCCCAACGCCTTGATCGACGACGTGTGCGCCATCATCGCGGGCCACATGCGGCTGGCCGAAGCCCCCAAGATGCGCGAATCCAAGCTCCGCCGCCTCCTCGGCGCGCCCACCTTCGATGACGAACTCGAACTGCACCGCCTCGACTGTCTCTCCTCCCACTCCATTCTCGACGTCTATGATTTCCTGAAGGCCGAGAAGTCCAAATTCGCGGCTGAACCCGTCCTGCCCCCCCCCCTCGTCACCGGACGCGACCTCATCGCCCTCGGCCACAAACCCGGCCCGCACTTCTCGAAGATCCTCCAGGACGCCTACGACCGCCAGCTTGAAGGCCAGACCGACAAGGCCGCCCTCCTCGCCATCCTCCCGGCGGCCAAAACCTAAAGC
>DMJA01000224.1 GCA_003451935.1 Verrucomicrobiota bacterium
TCAGAACTCATGAACTCATGAAAAGAAGAAAGCCGGATTTGGGGAGGAAAACAGGAACGTAGTCGATAGCAATGGGGGGGGGCCACGCCCCTGAATCCCGAACCCTATTTCGGCAATTCCGGCGGCTGGGCGGCGAGGGCGTTGATGGCGGCGTGCTCGGTGTGGTCGAGGCCGATGGGGGAGAGGGAGACGTAGCCTTGGCGGAGGGCTTCGAGGTCGGTGCCGGTCATGTCGCCTTTTTCGTAGAGTTCGCCGGTCATCCAATAGTAGGGGTTGCCCCACGGGTCGAGGCGTTGCTCGTATTTCTCGACGAAGCGCGAGGCGCCCATGCGGGTGATGCGCAGGCCGGCGAGCTTCTCGTAGGGCAGATTGGGGATATTGACGTTCCAGAAGATGTCGGGGGCGATGCGGAGCTTGCCGGAGACAACCTGTTCGACCAGGTGGCGGCTGACGCGCGCGGCGGTGTCCCAGTTCGGATTGGTGAAGGTGTCGAGGGAGAGCGCCATGGAGGGGATGCCCATGATGGGGCCTTCGGTGGCGGCGGAGACGGTGCCGGAGTAGAGCACGCTGATGCCGGCGTTGGGGCCGAGATTGATGCCGCTGAGAATGAGCTCGGGCTTGGGATCGAGCAGGAGGCTGATGGCCAGCTTGACGCAGTCGGCGGGGGTACCGCTGATCGCGGTGCCGAACGGCGGGCCGCCGGGGGGCCAGGAGCGGGCGTGGAGGGGCTTCGTGAGGGTGATGCCGTGGCTGATGGCGGAGCGTTCCCCGTTGGGGGCGACGACGTGGATTTCGCCGAGATCTTTGACGGCGTCATAGAGGGCGTGGATGCCGGGAGCCTGGATGCCGTCGTCGTTGGAAAGGAGGATTCTCATGGGGTTCAATGATGCCCGAATATCCAATATCCAACAAGGAATATCCAATATCGAAAGAGAATTCAGGAGTCAGGAATCAGAATTCAGAAGGGGGCATCCCGTCTGGAAATTGGCTATCAACCCCCGCGGCGGTCATCCCGAGCATGTCGAGGGATCTCGGTTTGGGCACGCAGGCTGGCTATTGGGGTTGGGACCAGATATTTCGACTCCGGCGCCGCGCGCCTTCGCTCAATATGACTCGAACTGACGCCTGATCCCAGATGCGTCCGTTCAGAACAGGAAACGTCCGGGGTGGCCTCCGGCTCCCATTCTGAATCCTGAATTCTGGCTTCTGAATTCTCTCTTTACGAGACCTTGAACACCACCGCCGAGAACGCGGGCAAGACGTCGCCGGGCTCGAGGGCGCCGTAGAGGGGTTCACGACGAAGAGATTGGTGGCGCGGGAGAGGGTCCGGGGCTGGTCGCCGAGATTGACCGCGCAGCGGATGAGCTGGCGGCCGAGTTTGCGGTCGAAGGCAATGACGGTGCGTTCATGGGGCGGGGCGTCTTCGCCGACGTCGAGAATGGCGCAGGCGCCATCCGTCAGCGGGCGGTTTTTTTTGCGCAGGGCGACGAGCTCCTTGAAGAACTGGTACCAGTGCTGGCGGGCCTCGATGCCCCGGTCGAAGAGGTTGCCTTCGAGCTCGACGCCTTCCTGGTGGCGTTCGCGGCCGTCGGCGCCGAGGATGCGGCGGCCCTTGTCGCAGGGCTGGCAGCGGGCGTGGATGGAGGGTCGGTCGAGGGCGCCGAATTCCTCGCCGGTGAGGAGGAAGGGGAGGGTGCGGGGCGCGAGGAAGGCGAGGGTGTTCATGGCGCGGAAGCCGCCGGGGCCGAAGCGGTAGAGGCCGCGGCCTTCGTCGTGGTTGTCGGTGTAGCGCGCGGTGAAGCGCGGGCCCGCGAACCGGGAGGCGGCCTTTTCATATTGCATCAAGATATGCGCGGCGGCGGCGGCGATGCCGCCGTCCTGCCAGTCGTCGAGGATGGCATGGAAATCGTGGTTGTGCTGGGCGTCGCCGGAGAGTCGAAGCCGCGAGTTTCCGGCCTCGTCCACGGCGTAGGCGTATTGGCACAACTTGTAGAAGTCGTCGTCGTAGGCGGCGTCCATGCCGCGGGCGAAGAGGTCGGTGTTGTTGCCAAAGCCGTAGCATTCGGCCATGAAGAGGAGCTCGCGATCCGGATGGCGCGCGCGGAGGATGGGGAGGGCTTCGTCCCAGAAGGACTTGTCGTTGATGAAGTGCGCCATGTCGAGACGGAAGCCATCGATGCCGTCGGGGCGCCCGTGCTCGTCGGGGCCGAGGATGGAGAGCCAGTGGTCGTAGACCTGGACCATGGCGTGGCGGAGGGCGTGATTCGTGTAGTCGAGCTTGGCGGTGTCGGACCAGTCGCAGTCGAAGAACGCGGAGCCATCCTCGGCCTGGACGTAGTAGTCGGGGTGCTCGGTCATCCACACGTGGTCGCGCGCGGTGTGGTTGGGGGTGATGTCGAAGAGGATCTTGAGCTTGAGCTCGTGCGCGCGTCGGATGAGGGCGAGGATTTCAGCCTTGGAACCATATTCGGGCTCGATGGTCGCGAAGTCGCGCGAGGCATAGGGCGAACCGATGCCCTTGCGCGCGAAATGCCCGATGGGATAGGGGGGGAGGAGGTAGAGGACGTTGAACCCAAGGCGGCGGAGGCGCGGCAGGTGCCGGGTGAGATAGGCGAGGGGGGATTCAGAGAGGGGTTTTTCGGTGGCGGCCTCGATGGCGTTGCGGGGTTCGCGGGCAGCCAGCGAGCGGAGGTTGACCTGATAAATGATGGCGGAGGATAGCCAAGCGGAGGTTGATTTCATGGTGGCCGATTGTAGCGGGAGGCCGGGGGCGGTGCAAGCGGCGGAGGAGGGATGAATTGCATGATTGCGGGAATGCGGGATTACGGGATTCATGGGGCGCGGGATCAACCGTGATGCGGCTGGTCATCCAATGTTTGCCACGGCATGCTGCGGTTTTCTACTGGACAGGGGGGAGGGGGTGTGGCTGAATCCGTCGCTTTATCGTCAAGTTCATGCAGACACGCCAAGCCACCATTGCGAATGCCCAGGGCATTCATTGCCGCCCATCGGCCTTGATCGTCAAGGAGTTCATGGGATATTCCGGCCAAATCAAGATTACAAATTCAAACGGTTCGTGCGATGTGAGCTCGGTGATGCAGTTGTTGTCGCTGGAGATGCACCAAGGCAGCCCGGTGACGATCGAGGTCATGGGCGACAACGAAGTCTCGGTGGCGGACCGGCTTGTCGAGCTGTTCCAGACCCACTTCGATTTCCCGCCGATCTGAACAGAATTCCGTCTTGCCGCAGTGGGGGCAGAGGGGGCTGTCATCCCGAGCTTGTCGAGGGATCTGGGCGGGTGGAATGGGGCTGTCCGTCGTGACGTTGCCGAGATGTCTCGACTGCGCTCGACATGACCAGAAAGGAAGAGACGGGCGGATGCGAATCCGCCCTTTTTCATTTCTCGAACGGGAACTTGTATTTCTTCAGGCCGAGCTCCTCGCGCATGGCGAGGATTTCCCTCTGCGTCTCGCGGTTGACGGGGACGCCCTTCTTTTTGCGCTCGAGCCAGGTCAGGTGCTCCTTCTCGCCAGCGGTATAGATGCGCTTTTGGCCGGGGGCCTTCTGGGAGGCGCGAAGCTGGCGGAGGATGCTGCCGGCGATTTTCTTGAACATCGGCAGAGGGGTGAAGTGGGCGACGTCGATGGCGATGAAGAAATGCCCGAGGGGATAGGGGATTTTCTTCCCCTTCTTGTCGGTGCCGTTGAGCATCTTGAGGTAGGCGCCTTGCTGGAGGGCGGCGGAGAGGATTTCGACGACGGTGGCGTAGCCGTAGCCCTTGTAGCCGGCGAGGTCCTCGCCCGCGCCGCCCAGCGGCAAGAGGGCGGCGGTGCCGGCGACGAGGTCGGCGAGGACGGCGCGCGGATCGGTCTTGGAGGAGCCGTCGTGGGCGATGACCCAGCCCTTGGGCATTTCCTTGTTGAGTTTGGCGTAGATTTCGACCTTGCCGCGCTGGACGATCGACGTGGCGCAGTCGAGCAGGAAGGGGAACTTTTCGTCGGTGGGCATGGCGAAGGTGAGCGGGTTGGTGCCCAGCATGTTTTCGACGCCGAAGGTGGGCGCGATGGAGGGGCGGGCGTTGGTGCCGCTGATGCCGATCATGCCGGCCTGGACGGCCATGAGGGGGTAGTAGCCGGCGATGCCGAAATGCGTGGAGTTGCGGACGGCGACCATGCCGAGGCCGTGCTTCCTGGCCTTGCGGATGGCCAGCGTCATGGCCTTGTGGGCGACGACGTGGCCCATGCCGTTGCCGCCGTCGAGCACGGCGGTACCGGCGGAGTCCTTGACCGTGCGGATGCGGGTCTTGGCCAACTGGATGCCCTGCTGGATGCGGTCGTAGTAGATGGGCTTGAGGCGCGAGATGCCGTGGGAGTCGAAGCCAAACTTGTCTGCGGCGATGAGGACGCTGGCGCAGATGGAGGCGTCCGCCTTGGGCGCGCCGAGGCCGATGAAGACGTCGCGCATGAAGCGCT
>DMJA01000122.1 GCA_003451935.1 Verrucomicrobiota bacterium
ACTCGATCCACGGGATGCCGCCGACGACGTCGGCGCCGAGGTCCATGGCTTCCTTCATCAGATCGACGGTGCCGGGCTCGCGGACGACGCCATCCTGCGGGAAGGCGCAGACCTGGACATCGACGATGCCCTTGAATTCGTTGCGGGCCTTGAGCAGGGCTTTCAGGCCGATGAGCTTGGCCTTGGAATCGACATCGGCGAAGGCGCGGATGTGGAGGTTGCCGTTGACCGCGGCGAGCTTGAGGGCCTTGCGGACGTTGGGGAGGATCCACTTCTCGTTGTAGTTCGCCTTGACGCGCGCGGCGAGCTCGATGGCGGTCATGGCCCCGCCCATATCGGCGCCGTGGTAGGCCGAGAGGGCCTTGGAATCCATCATCTCGAGGGTATAGACCTTGCAGAGGTGCAGGTGGGTGTTGACGAAGGACTCAGTGACGAGGTTGCCGCCGGCGTCGATGACCTTGCCGGCCTTGGCGCGGATGGGCTGCTTGGTGATTTTCTGGACGATGCCCTTTTCGATGGCGATGTTCCAGAGGCCGGCCTTGCGGCGGAGCTGCGCGTTCTTGATGAGGATGTCGTACATGGGGAGCCTTTCGGGGTTGAAGGTTTAAGGTTGCAGGTTAAAGGATGAAGAGTTCGGAGGTCGGGGTGCAGATGTCAGGTTTTTTGCTGGAGATATTTCTGGGCGAGCTTGGCGCCTTCCCAGATGGCCTCATAGCCGGTGCAACGGCAGAAGTGGCGGGAGAGCGCGGTCTTGATCTCGTCGTCGCTGGCGTTCACGTTCTTGGTGAAGAGCGCGTAGAGCTCGAGGACGATGCCGGGAATGCAGTAGCCGCACTGGACGGCGCCGGCTTCGACGAGGGCCTTCTGGATGGGATGGATCTCCATGCCTTGGCTGATGCCTTCGATGGTGAGCACCTTGGTGCCGGCGAGCTTGGAGGCGGGGAGCAGGCAGGCGCGCTTGGCGTCGCCGTCGATGACGATGGTGCAGGCGCCGCAGGTGCCGTCGTCGCAGCCACGCTTGGTGCCCGTCAGGTTCAGGTGTTCGCGGAGCACGTCGATGATCTTGTCCGCGGCTTCGATGGCGACGGTCTGGGGGGCGCCGTTGAGGGTGAACTGGATGGTTTCGGCCATGGGGCTACTCCTTGTGGTGTTGGGCCTCGGTCCCGCAGGCGGGGCAGGCGTGCTTGCGCTTGGCGTGGATGGGTCGGAATTCGGCTTCGAGCCCGTCGTAGGTGAGCAGGGTGTCGGTCAGCAACGCGCCGATGCCGGTGAGGAACTTGATGGCCTCGACGGCCTGCAACGAGCCGATGACGCCGGGAATCGCGCCGAGCGGGCCGGCCGCGGGGGGGGCTTCGACGCTGGCCAGGGGCGGCGGCTCCGGGAACAGGCAGCGCAGGCAGGCGCTCTTGGCGGGCAGCACCGCAAGCAGCTGCCCGCAGAAACCGGAAATGCTCGCGTGGATGAAGGGCTTCTTCAGCGCGATGCAGACATCGTTGATGAGATATTTGGCCGCGAAGTTGTCGGTGGCGTCGAGGATGAGGTCGTAGGGCGCGAACAACTCGCTGGCGTTGTCCGCGGTGAGGTGCTCCGGGTGGGGAGAGAGGCGCACGTGCGGATTCAGCGCGCGCAGGCGGCCGACGGCCGAATCGACCTTGGGCCGGCCGATGTCGGGCGTGGCGTGCAGGATTTGGCGCTGCAGGTTGGAGATTTCCACCTTGTCGGAATCCATCAGGCCCAGCAGGCCCACGCCGGCGGCGGCCAGATAGTAGAGCGCGGGCGAGCCGAGGCCGCCGCACCCCACTACCATCACGCGTCCCGCGCGGAGGCGTTCCTGCGAGTGGGGGCCGAAGCCCGGCAGGTTGAAATGCCGGGCGTAGCGTTGCCGTTCTTCGGGGGAAAAAGCCATGGCCGGTCAGTTGGCGAAGAGGGAGTGGGGGGCGACCTGCCCCGAGGAAGCCGCCCAGAGCGCGATGCCCGCATAGGCCAGCAGGAACAGGACCACGAGGAACAGGGCGATGATGTACATCCAGCCCCAGCAGCAAAAAAAGGTTCGCAGCTTCAGGAAGAAGGGGACCATGTCCGGCAGGATGAACGGCGCGCGGTCCAGGGCTTTGCGCGAGCCCAGGATGGCGAGGCCGGCCAGCAGCATCGGAAGGCCGAAAAGGACCAGGGAGGGAAAGAGGGCGGCCAGGAAGGTCATGACGCCGACAAAGGTCATCCAGCCGCGCAGCCCGTCGGGGAGCGGCACCTTGCCCTCCGATCCGGAGGGGGCCTGCAGGGCGGAGAACGCCTGCCCGGCGGGGATCCAGTTGGCGAGGCCGTCATGCCAGACCAGCGCGGCGGGCGCGATTTCGCCGGCAATGAACTTGGCGCGGACGAATGTTTCGTCGTGCGGTCCGCTCTTTTCGCGGGTTTTGGAAATCACATAATACCAAGACGCCATGGATCAACCTCCAAGGCTTAAAAGATACGAAAGGGCCGGGGCAAAGGGAAGCTAAGAGTTGCGCCGCTTGCCGGAGCGGAGGGGCTGTGGCAAGATGGCTCCGGATTCCGACCCGGAGGCGTTTTCAATGACCTGGAAGATTTTCATGGCGACATTCTGGCTGGTGTTCCTGGCGGAGCTGGGCGACAAGACCCAGATTGCGGTGATGCTGCAGAGCGCGGTGCACGGCCGCACCGTCGTTTTCCTGGCGGCCAGCCTCGCACTGGTGCTGTCCACGCTGCTCGGGGTGTTTCTCGGGGGGCTGATTTCGAAGATGGTGTCGGAGCGGGTGATCCACGGCGTGGGCGGCGTGCTGTTCCTCGCGTTCGGGGCGATGATGCTCTATTCCGTGTTCAAGCCCGGTCCGGACATCGCGCCCGTCATCCAAGCGGCGGAGCCCGTGCCGGCGGAAACGCAGGCGCCGCCGAAGAACTAGGCCCAACCCCGCAGGGGGCTCAAACCCGGATCTGGCCGTTGCCCTGGATGACGTACTTGTAGGTGGTGAGCTCTTCGAGGGCCATGGGGCCGCGGGCGTGGAGCTTGTCGGTGGAGATGCCGATCTCGGCGCC